>JAGCFG010000137.1 GCA_017650255.1 Alphaproteobacteria bacterium
CTATTGTTGGCGGATTTGGGCCGTATAGCATACCTTTTTCTTTACTTTCAGCAACTTCTTCATTTTTCTGCTCTGGTTCATTATAGTTGATATTATTGTAGAAAAAACGCGGGGTATAAGGAGTTTGGTTTTTATATATTCTGTTTTGCGGTACTACTGACAACATACTGATATTTTCCAGCATAAAAGAAGATAAAGCCGGCTGGCTTGTGTCTGCGGAGAAGTATATATCTTGATTTTGGGCATTTGCGAAGCTTGCAAAAAACAGCGTAAAAATACAAAGGAAAACACCCGTTGTATTTGAGATGTTTTCCTTATATCTATCAAAAAAACAAGTCTTGATATTCTGCGTTTGCATTTGCTCCCTTTTTTATTTGTTCCTCAAAGTTGGAAAAGCAATAACATCGCGAATCGTCTCAGCTCCGGTCAAAAGAATTGCCAAACGGTCAATTCCCATACCCATTCCTCCTGTCGGAGGGAGTGCATTTTCAAGTGCTATGACATAATCTTCATCCAGCATTTGAGCCTCGTCATCTCCGGCTTCTCTTTCTGCACATTGAGCATCGAATCGGGCTTTTTGGTCCAAAGGATTCGAAAGCTCTGAGTATGCGCAGCCAATTTCCATGCCACCGACATAAGCATCAAAATGCTCAACTAAACGAGGATTGGAGCGATGTACCTTGGCCAAAGGTGATATATCGCGCGGCATATCCATTATCAAAATCGGCTGCATCAAATTTGGTTCAACTTTTTCATCAAACATCAACTGGACAACTTTGCCCCAGTTGCTGCAGTCTGAGGCATCAACACCGACAGATTTTGCCATTTCTCTGGCTTGTTCGACTGTCTCTGCCTGCATAAGGTCTTGGCCGGTATATTCTTTTACCAAATCGACGATTGATTTGCGCTCAAAGGGCTGAGAGAGGTCAATTTCTTGTCCGTTTACATTAATTTTTTCGCTGCCGTTGACTTCGCGACAAACAAAGCGCAACAAATCAGGGATAAGCTCAGCCATATCGTTATAGTCTGCATATGCTTGATAGGCTTCCAAAGCTGTAAACTCAGGATTGTGCTTTTTATCGATGCCTTCGTTGCGGAAGTTGCGCCCAATTTCAAAAACGCGATCAAAACCGCCGACGACTAAACGTTTTAAGAAAAGTTCCGGCGCAATACGCAAATATAAATCCATATCCAGGGTATTGTGGTGGGTTATAAAAGGTTTTGCATTGGCACCGCCCATAATGCTCTGCAACATTGGAGTTTCTACCTCCAAAAAGTTATGTTGTTCAAAATAGTGGCGAACTGCTGAGGTTATCTGGCAACGTTTTTTGAAAATATCACGACTGTCATCGTTCATAATAAAATCTACATAGCGCTGACGATAGCGGGCCTCGACATCTGTCAAACCATGGAATTTTTCGGGCAATGGTTGTAAAGATTTGCCAATGATGTCAAACTTTTCGGCAGCGACTGAAAGTTCGCCCCTAGGAGTGCGGCGGACAAAACCGCTTATGCCGACCAAATCGCCTACATCGAGATTTTTTAAGAGTTCCAGATTATCTTCACTTAAATGAGATTTGTGGCAAAAAACTTGAATTTTGCCGGTTATATCTTTTAAATCTATGAACATACCGCTGTTGCGGACAGCCATTGCACGACCGGCAACGGTGACTCTATCTTCGGTATTTTCACCGGCAGGCAGTTCGGCATATTTTGCCTGTAAATCTGCGGCGAAAGCATTTGGCTTAAAGCAGTATGGATAAGGATTATAACCTTTTTCCTGCAATGCTTGCAACTTTGCTAATCTTGATTCTCTATGAATGTTTTCAGTAGCCATGAATTTTTTCCCATTAAATTATTAATTTTTTGCTTAATATAAACAACTATTGAAAAACTTGCAACCGAAAATAAAAATACTTGACGTTATAAAAGAACTAAAGTAGAACATTTGTATAAAAAACTTTGAGGAGAAACGTTATATGCTGACACCCAAACAATATAAATTGCTGATGTTTATTGATAATTCGATTAAAGAAAACGGATGTTGCCCCTCTTTTGAAGAGATGAAATCGGCAGTGGGTATCAAGTCAAAATCGGGCATACATGCTTTGATTGAGGAGCTTATCGACAGGGAATTTATCCGCAAAATTCCTCACAAGGCTCGCGCACTTGAGGTTTTGAGGACTCCGCGTTTTAAGCCGAAGGATATAATTGAAGAAGAAAAAAAGATAAAAATAGCTTTGCAAAATTCTTCTGCACAAATTCCTCTTTATGGTAAAATTGCTGCCGGAACACCAATTGAGGCTATCGCTTATGAAAATGAAACTGTATCTGTGCCTTTTGAGCTGGTTAACAAAGGAGCATTTTATGCTCTGCGTATTGAAGGCGAATCGATGATTGAGGCAGGAATTATGGATGGTGATTTAGCGATTATCAAGAGGAGTGAAACTGCAGAAAATGGGCAAATTGTCGTGGCTTTGGTTGATGATAATGAGGCAACATTAAAGGTCTTTGAGAAAAAATCTGATGAAATCTGCTTAAAACCTTGCAATAAGGATTATAAAATCCAACATTATGCCCCTTCACAGGTTAAGATTCAGGGAATTTTGAACGGCATAATCAGAAAATATTAATTTTTTGTCAAAAATGCTTGTTTTTTTGTATAATTGTGCTATTATCATAGCATAAGTATATTTGCGGAGGTTGCCCATGTCTGAAAATTGGCCTTATTTCAAAGTTAATAAAAGCAGTATCACTCTTTTTCCAACAAAGGAAGATGTTGAAAACAGTCTGCGTGCAGGATATGTTATGACTGATGATCCTGATGAGGATTTGTTGGCAAATTTTGGAAACAACCCGCAAAGAACAAGAAATAAATATATGAAAGAGCGTTTACAGAGACATCTGGACGCTTTAGACGCACATACCGAAGAGTATATCCGCTTGTATAATCTGCAATTTACAATAAATAACTTTTATGCAAAAAAAGATCCTGCTGATGAGAATTCTGAAGAGTTTTTACCGGCAAAAGCAAATATTGATATTGATGACAGCAGCAACCCTAAAATGACTGTTGAAATGTTTGCTCCTATCGGGGCGGATTTGATTGTTGATGATGAAACTGCAACTTTTGATCCAAAGGGGTTGAGCGTACCGAGAATGAAAGCGATAATTGATCTGGCATGCAGACATAACATGGTTAGTGATATAAATGCTTTTGAGTTGGAAAATTGTGATGCAGATTTGAAAAATATGCTCGAAAAAGCTAAGGAAGAGTTGATAAAAGAGCACAGAGAGCCTGTTACAGGAGGTATGTCGGGAGAAGAGGACAAGCCTGTTTCAGATGCGGATTTTGAAAAAGCCAAGGATGAAAAGAAACAACAACCACAACCCTCAGATAACAAAAATAGCAATGAGCCCCAAAGGGATCCTAAAGCTGAAAAAGAAATGCTTGATAAGGCTAATAAGCTATTTGAAAATTGGCTTAATAAGAACAAAATTAAGAACAATACTTGGTTTTTGGGACATGATTTTTCGGGAGGATGGACAACTTTTACGGTTTATTCGTCAGAGAGCGATGATCCTTTTAGAAAGCCGGTTGAGAAAACA
>JAGCFG010000138.1 GCA_017650255.1 Alphaproteobacteria bacterium
CGACGAAATAAAAAACCGTAAGCCTTAAGCATTTTTATCAAGAGAATTGACCAATGCTTCAAAATCTTCCATAAACCAATTAATATCTTCGTCTGCCTCCTTCATCATCTCTTGAAAACGCTGACGATAAGCCAAAATAAAAGAATTTTCCCCGATTTTGATATCTCTCATCAATATTTTTCCATTCTTTTTACAGAGTCTGAAGGCCGCATTAACCTTTGTATCTTCTTCATCAAGCGCCAGTACAATTTCGGCATTTACCAAAGTATCATCATTAACCTTCTCGCTTCCTAAAATGGAAAAGCTGACTTTGTCCTTAAAATTCAAGGGAAACCCCTTATACAAATTCAAAGCATAGTTCTTAAACAGTTCCAAATATCTTTTTTGCTGAGCCGCGTCCATTTCGCGCCAATATTTTGCAATCACGAATTTTGCAATATAATCCAAATCGACATACTCAAGCAACAAATTGTCCAGTTTTTCATATTTTTCTTCATAATCGTCAATTGCAAAAACCTCAAGCAGCTCATTTCCTCGCAAATAAGCAAATTCCTCAGCCTCTTTGGGAGCAATATTTTCGGCTCTTATGGGCAGTGAAAGCATTAATATTCCACAAAAAAGAATAAAATATAAAAAAAAGTTACTTTTCATAAAAAATATCCTATATTGATAATATATGTCCTATTATATCAAAATGGAAAAAAAATGAAACTAAAATTATTTCTATCAGCTGTATTTTTTATATTGTCCTGCACACCGGCATTTTCTTTCAATGACGCCGGGTTGAGATATATCAACACTCGCGGGGTTATTCGCTGCGGAATTCCAACCGATAACAAAACTCTTGCATACAAAGAAGAAGACGCACCTCTCAAAGGAATTGCTGTTGAAATATGCCGTCTCATTTCCACCGCTGTTTTTGGCAGAAGCGACAGAATAAAATTGGTTGCCCTGCCGGAATCTATGATTTCAAAAGCTTTTTCCGAAGACAAAATCGATGTCATGATTGGTGGCATGTCATATTCCGCCAGCAACGAAGTTTCTCAAAGAGCCACCCCGATAGATGTTGTGTTTTATGACCGGTTAATGTTTATGTCAAGAGATGCCCAAAATGCAACATCAATGAAAGATTTTACCGAGACAAACATCTGCCTTGCAAAAGACCCCGACACCGTCAAAAAACTGCGCGCCTTTGACCAACGCAACAATCTTGGCTTCAGAATTTTGCCGCTCGATAGTTTCTTCAAAGCCAAGGGAGCCTTCTTCCTCAAACGCTGCGACCTGTTGGTTGGTGATTACCTCTCATTAAAAAGCGTCCTAAAAGACAGCACCACAGTGATAAGCAAACTCGAAATTTTGCCGGAAACCATCGCTATAAGACCGGTTTATCTTTTTGCCGACAGAGAAAATACATCTCTCCGCACAATCCTAAAATGGGTCATGAACGCCCCAAAACTGGCCGAAGAAATTGGCCTAAATAAAGAAAATTATGAACTTAATCTCAGCTCAAAAGATCCTGTAGTCTCATGCCTGCTCGGTACAGACAAAAAACTTTGGAAAGAGTTCGGACTTGAGCAGAATTGGGTTCAAATAATGCTCAAAGAACAAGGCAACTACGGAGAAATTTTTGAAAAAACTCTGGGAGAAAAATCTCCTTTCAAACTGAAAAGAGAGCAAAACAACCTGCAGAAAAACGGCGGATTTATAACATCTTATCCATTTTTATAAGTCAATACCCCCTCAATACTGAGCAAAACCTCACCCGGAGATAAATTAAAGTTAATCTTTTCCTCTCCGATTGTTCCGATTCCATCTTTTTGATTATACCAACAAAAAGGCGTGGTAAAATTTTTGCTATATTGCAAAGTATCGTCAATATGAACACTTATATCATTATTACGGCAATAGATACCTTTTTCTTCGTTCCACAAACAATCAGGAACCTTAAAATTTCCATTGGCAAAATACTCCACTTGCCCCCGTCTGGCAAAATGGTCAAGCAGAGAAAAAATTTCAGTATATTTAACTCCCCATATATCCAAAAAATTTTTTTCAACCGAATACGGACCACCGGAAACTATATAAACGGAATGTCCTTTTTCAAACAACAATGCTGAAAAATCCCTAAAAAAAGTTGGATTTTCCGTAATCACACCATGAAAATCCATTCCTACACGCAAACTAGAATTCATTTTCTTTACCATCCTCGCCAAAAATCGAGGACACAACTTCTTTAAGAGAATTCGGGCTCAACGCCGAAAGAGGATTTATGATGACTTCCGGCTCATCACTAGTCCCTTCAATGGTATAATTTGCCGCAAACACAGTACCGTCTTTTCCTGCGAGCAAATTACCAACAACCGGAATTTTACCGATTAAAGTATTCAATCCATATGCTGGAGCAAATGTTCCTTCTACATTAATCGCCTTGCTGCCCATATTATATTCTCCCGAGAAGCTAAGTCCCAAAACATTACCATAAGCATTAGCCTTACCAACATATAATATCTTATCTTTATATTTAAACGGGGCATCAAAATGCGAAAAAGTCATTCCATCACCGGTCAACAAATCTAACATTCCCGTAAAAGAAGCAACTGTCAACAGCTTTGCCAACACCGGCGTATTGTGAATACTGAAATCTCTGATTTTTGCATGCCCGATTAACAACTTATCTTTTCTTCTCTTTGCCTCAATCTGCAAATTTCCCCCATACAAGTCGTTATAAATGCGCAAAAAGCGCAACGTATTGCCGGCAGAATTACTTTTTACGGTCAAATAAAATTCTTTGTTAGGCTTCGGCACATAATCAACCCTGAGCATCATCTCTTTGTTATAATCATAATTGCCGAACAAATGCGCCTCATAAACACCGATACCATTAACCAGCTTTGCCGTTCCCACAAAATTTGTAACCGCCACATCCGGATTGCTCCAAAGTGTATTAACGGCAATATTAACATCGACATTCGGAGTATTTTCCCAGTCATTGTTATCATCACTATCGTTTTGAGCCGTATCTTTTCTTTCAAAAAACTCTGACAAATTGTAGCTGTTACCGGAAATACTTATGCTGATTTTTTGATCTTGCTTATAGTTAAATTCCACTTTGGCGCTTGCATTTGTTTTATCACCTTTTATCTTTGAGATATCAATAACTTTAGCCCTATTTTCTTTATCAAACGTTGCCTTACCAGCAATCTGAAAATCCTGCTTTTCAAAATCAAAGGAGGGAATTGAAGATATTTTATCATTTTCAATTACAACCTTTGCACCCAATTTTCCCTTCTCATCTTTCTGCTTAAGCAGCCCTAAAAAGCTGAAATCCAGAGCCGTATTGAGCATATCTGCCGAAACATTAACATCATAACCGTTCAAAGTAGGCTTTATAACCGCCTCAACAAGAGCAAAACCATCGACATAAGGCTTGCTCAAAAGTTTTGAAGAAACCCCTAGTTTCTTAAACAGCGCTTCATCTGCTTTTAGTTTAATTTTATATATACTATTGTCTTTATCATCATTATTATCAAAACGATCATCCCATGATACATTAAGAGGAATACCATCAAAAATAACATCTCCGTCAACCAGCAACCCTTGATTATCAACCTGCAAATCAAGTTCTTTTGCCTGTATAACTTTTCCCTTGGCAAGTTCAGAAGTTTCGACATCAAACAATTTTGACTTTACCTTAACCTTAACCTCATCATAATCCAAATCATTTTTAAGCTCAAAATCCAAACTAAGTTCCGTATCAGCCGTTCCCTTGAACATAGAAGTTTTCAACCCCAATTTTTTTGCAAACTCCAACGGCTGATGATCAATCAAGCGCAAAGCATCCTCAATAGAAGAATTTGACAGCAACTTTATACTTATGTAGTTATTATACTTATCCAAGTCATAAATTCTGACATTGCCGGAATCAAGCATAATTCCCTCAGATTTTGCCTTATCAAGAGCAATTTCAATACTGTTCGATGTCACCCTAAAATCGCCATAAACATTGGTAACCATTGGCATTGTATCGATATATTTTAGATTAGAGTCTTCGATATATGCTTTTCCGCCCAAATTTTCAAAACCGAAAGTCTTTTTCTTCTTATCATACCCGAAATCAAACTCAAAATGCGCATCTTTAATATTGCCACCGAAAATATTTTCTTTGCACCACTCCCAAGCATCAGGAGCAATATATCTCGGCCAATAGATATATAAATCATTAAGCTTGAGCGAACCGATATCCGCACTCAATTTCAGTTTCAAATCCTCCCACGAAGACTGTAGCAACAATTTTTCAACCCCAACAGCGCCAAACCCGAGCTTAACTTTTTGTTCCCCCAAATTAAAATCAGCATTTTTAATTTCCAACTTGTCCAAGCCACCGCTGATTTTTCCATCCAATACAAAAGAAGAAATATCATATTTCGATTCCTGATCATCTGCCGAAAAAATAATACTTCCCTTTCCGCCCTCAAACTGAAACGCAATATCACCTATAGCTTTTTCTACAGCCTTAACCAAATTTTCTCTGCTATTTTCAAATTCGTTAAAATCGACTACTGTAGTAACTTTTCCGCTCACCGGAAGCATAATTTTATAAAAATTATTCGCCTCTGCATATTTATCAATAATACTGGATGGAACCAAATCATCAAAATAAGCCTGCAAAACAAGTTTATTATCCGCAAACTTATAGCCCATATCAATACCTGCGGATACAACCGTATTGTCGCCAAAATCAAGCAGAGCACTGACTTCTGTCGACATATCACTGGAACCACGCTCAAAATTAAAATTTAAATCCGACAAAATCCATTTTCGCCCAAAGTCAATCTCATGAAATTCCACTTCTCCGCCAATCACTTTAATACTGCTCAAATAGCTTTCCGGATATGTCATATCATTTGAATAAAACCGCTCAATAACATTCTCATACTGGGTAAGATAATAATCTAACTTTTTTTCTGTAATTTCTTCAGCCTTATCTTCTTTTTTCACTCCATAATTGGTAAAAATATAGACAGCCGGTTTTTCCATCACAATTGCCGTCGGAGCAATAATACCTCTGAGCAAAGCCTTAATACTGAAAGAAACCGATGTTCTCGGAGCTGCAATTCTCAACGATTCATCATCACGCTTATAAACAACTTTGTTTGCAATAATCTTTATCGGCTTAACCGAACGCACAAGCTCAATATTAACACTCTCAACGCTGACATCAACATTTTCACCATCGGGATTTAAGGCTGCCAAAATATATGGCTTTAAAAACGGTACCGATATCGGCCCTTTGTACAATTGCCACACAAAAAGCAAAAAGACCAACAATATTACCAATATTGTATAATCAAAAACTTTTCTGGCAAAATAAAGCCTGCTCGACACCTTTTTCATCTATTTTGCCACCTTATCAGCCAACGCCGCTTCCAAAAACAAATCTATGTCTCCATCAAGAACAGCTTTTGTATCCGATGTTTCTGCCTCTGTCCGCAAGTCCTTTACCATCTTATAAGGTTGCAAAACATACGAGCGAATTTGATATCCCCAACCATTATCGCCCTGCTCGCTCCAAGCACCTTTTTCCGCAGCCTCTTTTTTCTGCATTTCCATCTCATAAAGACGAGCTTTCAGCATTTTCCACGCCGTCTCCCTGTTTTGGAACTGTGAACGTTGATTTTGGCTTTGCACCACAATTCCTGTCGGAATATGCGTTATTCTGACGGCAGAATCAGTCTTATTAATATGCTGACCTCCGGCACCCGATGCACGATATGTATCAACCCGACAATCACTCTCATTTATCACAATATTAATCTTGTCATCAACCTCAGGATAAACAATAATCGAGGCAAAACTGGTATGTCTTCTCGCATTGCTGTCAAAAGGCGAAATTCTCACCAAACGATGAACCCCGCTCTCCGACTTCAACCAACCGTAAGCATTATGTCCGCAAATTTTTATTGTAGCAGATTTCAAACCTGCAACATCACCTTCTGATTCTTCAATATACTCAACTTTATAGTCATGAGCATCTGCCCACCTGCTGTACATTCTCAGCAACATTTCCGCCCAATCCTGTGCCTCTGTTCCTCCGCTGCCGGAATGAACCTCCAAAAACGCATTGAGTTTATCCGCCTCACCATTCAGCAGAGCTTCCAACTCACCTCTGCGGCACAAAACTTTCAAAGCCTCCAGTTGCGCAATAACTTCCGCAACCATTTCCTGATTTTCTTCCATTTCTGCCAGCTCACAAAGCTCAACCAAATCAGCTCGGCTTTTTTCAAATTCATTAACTTTATTGATTTGCTCTTCCAAAACATTTTTTTCGCTCAAAAGTTTTTGGGCTTTTTCGGCATCTTCCCACAGCTTTGCATCAGCAGTCAACGCGCGCAGTTCTTCCAACCTCATAACCGCGTTGTCATAGTCAAAGAGACCTCCTCAGCAATGCGACAGATTGCTTTATACTCTCGTTCAAATTATAAACTTCGGTTTGCATTTTTTTCTCTTCTAATATTGTGTTCCAATCTGAAAATCTTCGGTCTCGTTATCGTCGCCGAAGTTTTTATAACTTCCCTCCGCCTGCGGATCTTCGCCTCCGTC
>JAGCFG010000139.1 GCA_017650255.1 Alphaproteobacteria bacterium
CCGCTTGGCGTGGTTGGGGCGGCAATAGGTGTGGCGTTGTTGCCGATTTTGTCGCGTCAGCTCAAAGCGGGTGAGGATGTTGAGGCTTCAAAAACACAAGACAAAGCTGTTGAGTATGGTTTTATTTTGGCCTTGCCGGCGGCGGTTTCGCTGATTGTTTTGGCAAAACCCATTGTTAATGTTCTGTTTCAACATGGAAAATTTGGAATTTTTCAAACAAATATGACTTCGCTTGCCGTTATGGCCTATGCTGTCGGGTTGCCGGCTTATGTTATGGTGAAAGCTTTGACACCTAACTTTTTTGCAAGATGTGATACCAAAACTCCGGTAAAATATAGTGCAGTGGTACTGTTGGCTAACATTGTTTTTTCGGTAATTTTGATGAGGCCGTTCGGACATGTGGGAATTGCTACAGCAACAACGTTGGCTGCTTTTGTTTCGCTTTATCAATATGTACATGGGTTGCGCAAACGCGGCTTTTGGCGTTTTTCTAACGAGCTTAAACTGAGATTGGCAAAAATTTTCGGATGTGCACTTTTGATGGGGGCAACATTGTATGTTGAAAATATGTTGCTTTGTGCTTTGTTTGGAAATTGGCTGGATTGGTCTTTTGTGCTAAAGTTTTTAACTTTGATGATTATGGGGATGTTTGCCGGTGTGGTATTCTTGGTGGCGATTAATTTTGCCGGAATTATTGATGTTTTGACTTTTGCAAGAAATATTTGCAAGAGATTTAAGAAAAAACAGGAGATTGAATAATCGTGAAATTTTTTGGAATGACTTGGCAAAAAGTTTTATTGTTAGCAGTAATTGCGGTGTTGGCCTATTATCCCGTATCGGTGTTTTTTTCGGAAGAGATTGACAGAAGTGAAACAATAAAATTTGATAACTTGGCTGAAGAACAGTCTCAAGGTGTCGAAATGATGAGCTTTTTGATAAACAGAGAGATAAATGAACATTTGTGGGTGCCTAATTTGCCGTATTTTTTTCCTGCTTCATGCTTGGATAATATGCCGAATTTTCAGATGGGTATATTGCAAGCATTGGCGATTGTCGCAGAAGTTTTGCCTCAGCAGGTGAGCTTTTTTGAAGGAGGGGATTATGTGGAAAATATTGCAAAATTGCTCGATTATCCGGCTGATGTATGGATTTTGGCGAATGATGAGAATTTTAAGATTGCGCCATCTTCTACAAGAAAATATCGCAAGGCTTTGAAGTTATTGCGTCGATTAAACGATGATTTAGGAAGTGGAAAAGCTATTTTGAGCAGAGATATAACTTCGGTTGCATCAATTGTAGAAGAAGTTGATAAGGTTTTGAAAAAATCTTTGAAAAAAATTGATGAAGAGGTTCGAGAAGGAGAAGATAACTGGTTTGATACAAAAGTTGATGATGTTTTTTATTTTTCTGTCGGACAGGTTTATGCTTGTGCGTTAATGCTTGAAAAATTCGGAAAAGATTACAAAAAAGTTTTGGCTGATAATGATATTTATCAAGAGTGGACAATTTTAATTAAAAATTTGCGAAAAGCAGCTAGTATAAATCCGAAAATTGTAGTTAATGGAAAGCTTGATGATGCTTTGAGGGCTAATCATCTGGTTTATATGGGCTACTATATTGCTAAAGCAAGGAATATATTGGGAGAGATAAACGATAAAATTGGAGGAATTAGTAAAAATGAAAATTGAATTCGAGATGTCTCCTGATGAAAATATTATGCACTTTTATCCGCAGTTACGCTTGAAGATAAGAGAAAATTGTGAGTGTATTGATCATAAAACTTTGCGTAGGTCTCCTCTGGCTGAGAAAATTTTTGATTTGGGCGGAATTAAGTCGGTTGTTTTAACTCCCGATTGTGTCTCTGTAGTAAAAGAGAGTGAGAAAGATTGGCAAAATTTGAAACCTTTGGTATTGGCAGAGATTATGGATTTTGCGGTTTCTGGCGAAGAGGCGGTGATTGCGAAAGATGAGGTCGATGAAGATTTTGTGCTGACAAATATTAAGGCTTTGCTGGAGGCAAGGATTAGGCCGGCAATTAAAAAAGACGGTGGAGATATTATTTTGCGTTCGTATAATGATGGGGTTGTTTATGTCGAATTGCAGGGAAAATGTGTGGGTTGTCCTTATGCGCAAAGAACCTTGAAGGAAGGAGTTGAAAAAATTCTAAAAACATATATTCCGCAAATTAAGGTGGTGGAGAAATATGAAAATTAGACTTTTAGTTTTTGTTTTTCTGAGCTTAATTTTTGCTGGGCGAGAGGCTTTGTCTGACGACAAATTTAAGATGGAGCTGAAACCCGAAGGTTTGTATTTGGACAATTTGAATACCGGACTTTTGCAGAAGATTTTTGAAGATTTTGGATATATGAGTTTTATTGCGGAGGACTTTGTTATCCCGCCGATTATGCTGGAAAGTATGCCTGTAGATTTTGACATGGTTCAGCCGCAGAGTGAGAGAAATCGGCTGTTTATTATGATTATGGCGCCACTTATTTTGAAGGTAAATGAGGAAATTATTATCGAAAGGGACGAAATTGAACAGCTGAAGAAAGTTTTGAAAGAGGGGAAGAAACTGAGCCAAAAACAAAAAGAAAGAATTGAAGCTTTGGCTACAAAATATGATATTTTCACCAGAATGAAAGATAATGAAAAATATGATATTATGTTAGATAGGTTGTTGCTCAAGGTTGATGTGGTTCCGCCTTCGCTTGTGATTGCTGTTGCTGCAGCAGAGAGCAACTGGGGAACGGCTGATGAGGTCAAAGAAGGAAATGCATTGTTCAAGTTGAAAGACTGGTTTACGACAGAAGGGATTAAACCAAAAGATGAGCCTGATGATAGTTACAGAATAAGACCATATCCTGACTTGCTTTCGGCAGTGCGAGATTATGTTTTGAAACTGAATAGTGATATAAATTTTCAGCATCTTTGGATTTCACGAAAGCAGTTGCGGCAACACCATCAGGTTGTAAAAGGGCGTATTACGGTTTATAATATGGTGGTGGGTTCGCCTTTGGAAAATTATGCAGGCTTGCTGAGTTATATTTTGACTTTTTATGATTTGATAAATATCGATATGTCGGAGCTTTCCGGCTTGTCAGCGATTGTGGAGAAAAAATAAGTGTTAAAAATTACCCCGATTTTGTGCCGTCCTCATGAGATGGATAATTATGCTTATCTGTTGCAAGATTTGGAAACAGGAGCTTCTGCGATTTTGGATGCTTCGGAGGCAGAACCTGTTGTGGCAGAGTGTGAAAAACAAAATATTAAGCCTGATTTTTTGTTGGTTACGCACCACCATTTTGACCATGTTGAAGGCAATTTGGCTCTGAAAGAAAAATATGGTGCCAAAATTGTCGGGGCAAAAGCAGACGCAGAAAGAATTGCAGAAATTGATATAACTTTGTGTGACGGTGACGAATTTTTTTTGGGAAAGGCAAAAGCAAAAATTATTTCGGCTGATGGGCATACAATTGGGCATATTTTGTGGTATTTTCCGGAGGAGAAGGCCTTGTTTACGGGAGATACTTTGTTTAATTTGTGTATTGGCGGACTTTTTGAAGGAACGATTGAGCAAATGTGGCATAGTTTGCAAAAAATTAAAGAGTTGCCAGATGATGTATTGTTTTATCCGGGGCATGAATATACAATATACGGGGTACGCAGTTTGTGCGGTGAGACAGGAGAAAAATATCGTCAAAAGGCATTGTCGCGGTTGCAAAAAGGACTTCCTGCAGGTCCGATGACTTTGGGTGAAGAAAAAATTTGCAATCCGTATTTGCAGGCAGAAAGTTTGGAAGAATTTGCGCAGTTGATGGGTTGATTTTAAGCTTTTTTTAGTGATTTTTTTATATGATTTCCAGAGATTTATGTTTGGGGATGATAATATGCTGTGTACTTTTATCGGATTTTTACTCGGAAGTTTGATTCCTTATATGGCCAGGAGATTTGCAAAGTTTATGCCGGCTACCCCTGCTTATGCGCTCTATCGTTTGATTAAGCCTGTGAAAAAGGCAAGTAAAAAAAATAGCAGATATTATAAGTTGCTCAAGGAATACAGAATAAGAAGTCTTATTTTTGCTGTGTTGAGCGGTGTTTTATCATATTTGCTAACGATAAAGTTTGAAGGTGTGCAGATTTGGTTTTGGTTGTTATTTTTGTGGACTTTATTACTGCTTTCGGAGATTGATTTAAAAATGCAATTGTTGCCCGATTTGTTGACTGTGCCGCTTTTGATAATCGGTTTTTTGTTTGCGGTTACATTTAATCTTTATATTGATCCTTTTGAGAGTGCGCTGTCGGCTTTTTGCGGGTATTATATTCCGGTAATTGCAGCGGTGTTGATGCTATTTTATTCTAAAGAGGCATTTGGCGGGGGAGACATAAAATTGTTGGCAGCGATCGGAGCTTGGGTCGGGTTGTATGGTCTGTTGGGTACCATATTGCTTGCATGCTTTTTGTTTGCCGGTTTTGCTATATGTAAAAAAATCAGAGTGGGCGCTTTTGGCCCATCGCTTACAATTGCGGCGATTGTCGTTTTGTTTTTGATTTAGGGAGATTAACTTATGAATATTACGGAAGAACGCAAAAAAGCTTGTCGTGTTGTTCAGGAGAAAAATTTTGACTACCTGATAATGTTTTTGATATGCATGGATGCTTTGGTTATCGGACTTTTGACGATGGGGTTCGGCGATTTGCAGTTTAGGCAGATGATGTTCTTTTTGGACAGGCTGTGTATGGCTATTTTTATTTTTGAAATGCTGATAAAAATGTATGCATACGGTGGAAAGTTTTTTAAGTCAGGCTGGAATATTTTTGATTTGCTTGTGATTACAATATCTTCCAGTCCGGTTGCAAGCGATATGATTATTTTGAGGACTTTCCGGTTGTTTAGGTTGTTGAAATATATTAATAACTTTAGACCAGTAAAGAATATTCTCAGTATTA
>JAGCFG010000140.1 GCA_017650255.1 Alphaproteobacteria bacterium
AAATTACCCTGACCATTCATGGCATCTTTCGCATTGACCGCCAAATTGATAATCACTTGCGAAAACTGTACCGGGTCAACTTTTACAAACCCCAAATTTTCTCCATGGTGAAATTTCAAGGTAACTCTCTCACCCAAAACTCTTTTAAGCATTTGGCTAAGTTCAATAAAGTTTTCTGTAACATCAATATATTTGGACTGCATTGATTGTTTGCGCGAAAAAGCCAATAGTTGTCGCACCAAAGCAGCTGCTCTGTTTGCGTTATTTCTAACCTGTACCAAATCAGCAAAAGACGGATCGCCGACACCATGTCTTTGCAACAACAAATCGCAAAAACCTATAATCGCTGTCAGCAAATTGTTAAAGTCATGCGCAATGCCGCCGGCAAGTTGTCCGACTGCTTGCATCTTTTGCGCTTGTGCAAATTGAATCTCCAAATTTTTCTGCTCACTTGCATCAACCAGATAAAAAATTAATCCTTTTGGCTTTTCTTTCTTGTCAGTATAAAATTGCTTCATCGGTGTAATATAGGCAATAACGGCCTTTTCCGAAGGTTTGAAAGTCATTTGTAAGTTTGTAGTTTTTTTATCCCCTTCCGCAATACTCAAAATTTCTCTTTGCAAAGTATGATGATTATTTTTATCAGCAAAATCTACAAAATTGCTGTAAATTGTTGTAGCTTTGTCGTTGCCTATCAAACTCAAAGCATGCTGATTGCAATTTTCAATTTTCCCATCTACATCAGCAAAAACAATACCAATCGGAGCAAAGTCAAACAACCAGCTGATGTTGTCATTTGCTTGACTTAATTTTTTTTGCAAAACATCATCATTTGGCAAATCAAAAACCGCAGCAGCGCGTGTTTTTACATCATTAACTTCTCTGAAACTGTCTTGTTTTATGCAACATTCCAAAACATTGCCTTTCGCATCAACAAAATGCACAAAACCGCTCCATGCGGCATTGTTGGGTGGCACTTCGGAATTTTCTGCCAAAAAATCGGTAATTTTATTTCCGATTATCTCCTCTCTTGTTTTACCAAGTTTTTCCGACAAAATATAGTTGCAATATTCAATGGTATAATTTTTATCTGCAATATACAAGGCTGTCGGCATATAATCCAAAAAATCATGCATATATAGCCGTTCATTTTGAAAAATATCATCCATATTATGCTCGGCGGTAATGTCGCGAAAACTCCAATACAGATAAGAATCTTTTTGTACTTTTTTGATAGCAAAGGGTTTTTCAAAAAAATCAGTTCTCTTCAAATCTATGGTTTTCAATGACACTTGAAACCACGAAAGATTTTGTTGCGAAGGCTGATCTTCTGACAAGTTCAAAGCCAGAACAACCCTGATTGTAGACAGATTGATAAATGCATTTTTCAACTGTTGAAAAGCAAAATTGTTATTATTAATCTCAGCAAGATGATTTTGCAAAAACCACAAAATATTTTGCCCCCCGAAAAGTTCTCTTGCTGAATTGTTCTCAATAATTATTTTGCCCTTAAAACTTTCAATTCTCTTGGCATTAGAGCTTTGGCTAATTACTGCATTTGCAAAACCTCCGTAATTTATTGCCTCTTCTGCAACTTTTAAAGTTTGTAGTGACAAAACAAGGCATACCGAAGCCAAAAAAGTAATCAAAGGTAAAAATATCAATATATTTTGTGGATACTTAATAAAGGCAATGAGAGCCAGCGCTAAAAACACCAAAGAATAAGCCAACCAGACAAGCTTCTTTTGCAAAAGCTTGTCCGGTCTCGGCAACTTTATTTTATTCAAGATATTTTTCACAGCCATACCTTATTAATGAATACTATGTTTCAATATCGGCATGTTTTTTGCCGGTTCTTTTTTCAATTTCGGCAATTTCCATGGCAATTTGCAACAACTCTTGCACCATCTCACGC
This sequence comes from Alphaproteobacteria bacterium, assembly GCA_017650255.1. Classification (GTDB taxonomy): domain Bacteria; phylum Pseudomonadota; class Alphaproteobacteria; order RF32; family CAG-239; genus JAFUYI01. Next base: position 1,916 of record JAGCFG010000140.1, read on the forward strand.
GGCTCACCATCCAGCTTATTGCGTTCAAGTTTTTCCAAATAAACACGCAAGGTCGCACCACTGCTGCTTGTCCCCGAAAGCCTAAAAACAATACGTGAGCCGTCTTCCATCACAACTCTCATTCCGTTTGTTGTTTCCGACAAATCAACCGGATCTTTATAAGTAAACACTTCGGCTAGCGCAACCTTGAAAGAGCCCAATTCTTTGCCGCTTAACAAAGGCATTTTGCTTTCCAAGTTTTTCATCAAATCATTGGCCACATCTGTAGCAATACCATCAAAGTCAAAGCGCATATAATAACTGCGACCGTATTTTTTCCAATGTTCTCTGGTAATTTGCTCAACCGATTTTCCAGTTGCAGCAATAATATTGAGCCAGAACAAAACAGCCCAAATACCGTCTTTTTCTCTGATATGGCTTGAGCCGGTGCCAAAACTCTCTTCACCGCAGAAAGTAATACGTTTGCTGTCCATCAAATTTACAAAATATTTCCAACCGGTCGGAACTTCATAATAACCGATTTTATGCTCCTTTGCCACCCTTTCGACAGCCGTGGAAGTAGCCATAGATTTTGCCACACCGTAAATTCCGTTTTTATACGCCGGAATCAAATTGTAATTGTCCGTTAAAATAGCCAAACTGTCACTTGGTGTAACAAAAAACTTCTTCCCTAAAATCATATTGCGGTCACCGTCGCCGTCGTTTGCCGCACCAAAGTCTGGTGCATTGTCGCCAAACATTGTTGCTACCAAATCTTTTGCATAAACCAAATTCGGGTCCGGATGCAGACCACCGAAATCTTTCATCGGCACAAAATTCCTTACTGAGCCTTTTTTTGCTCCCAAAATATTTTCAAAAATCTCAACAGCATAAGGACCTGTAACGGCATTCATAGCATCAAATGCAAAAGTAAATCCGCTGGCAAAAAGTTTTTTTATGAGAGCAAAGTCAAAGATATTTTCCATCATCTCTACATAATCTTTAATTGGATCTACAATCAAAATCTCCATATTTTCCAACTTTTGCAAACCCAGCTGACTGAGATTTATGTCTTCAACATCGCAAATCTTATATTCACTGATTGTTTTTGTCTGCTCAAAAATCTCATTACTTACTTTTTCTGAGCATTGGCCGCCGGTTTCTGTTGCATATTTAATACCAAAATCGCCGTTTTCTCCCCCTGGATTATGCGAGGCTGTCAAAACAAAACCTCCATCTGTATGCATCTTTAAAATCAAATTCGAAGAAGCAGGAGTCGACAAATATCCTTTTTGCCCGATAATCAGCTTTTTTACCCCATTGGCAACTGCCATTTTTATAAACTTTTGAATGGCAACATCGTTATAAAAACGCCCATCGCCACCCAAAACGTAGGTTTTTCCTTCAGGTTTTATAACATTGAAAATACTTTGGATAAAGTTTTCAAAATACCGTTCTTGCAAAACAACTTTAGATTTTCTTCTCAGACCGGCTGTTCCCATTTTTTGATCTGCGTATGGGGTAGTTTTAATGGTTTTAATCATATCAAACTCCTTGTCAATTTAACAATAAAACAATATTAACATTGCTTGTGCCAAACTCAAGCAAAAGCTAAAATTTACACACCATATTTTGTTTTTTTAGACAGCGCGTATCAAAAAATATAGTGATAATTTTAAAGTAGCGGTTGCAGTCTTGAATAATATTTCTTATATAGTAAAACATAACATTAATAGGAACAAAATGATGAACGAGAAAAAAACATTTCCTCTTCTTCCCCTGCGCGATATTGTTGTTTATCCCAAAATGATTGTACCGCTCTTTGTCGGAAGAGAAAAATCAATAAAAGCTCTGCAATTTGCAATGGATAATGACCAAAATATCATTTTGGCAACCCAAAAAAATGCTTCAATAGAAGACCCGAGCGAAGATGATATTTTTAAGGTTGGCACTTTGGGTACAATTGTCCAACTGATAAAGCTGCCGGACGGAACGGTAAAAGTTTTGATAGAGGGAGTAGAACGAGTCAAACTCGAACACCATATCACGACATCTGAGGGCTTTATGATGGTGGAAATTACTCCGATTCATGAGAACGAAAGCCACGATGTTGAAGAAGAAGCTCTTTCTCGTGCCGTACTATCCCAGTTTGAGGAATATGTAAAACTTTCCAAAAAAACACCGCCGGAAGTTTTGGTGTCTGTCAGCCAAATCGAAAATCTGCACAAACTTGCCGATACAATTGCCTCGCATCTTTCTTTGAAAATAGAGGATAAGCAGGCACTTCTTGAATGTCACAAACTGAAAGACCGTTTTCATAAGTTGTTGGAACTTATGGATTCGGAACTGACTTTGCTAGAGGTTGAAAACAAAATTAAAAATCGCGTCAAAAAGCAAATGGAAAAAAGCCAAAAAGAATATTACCTAAATGAGCAAATGCGCGCAATTCAAAAAGAGCTAGGCGAGGGCGAAGAAGAAAACGAAATCGAAGTTTATATTAAAAAAATTCATCAAACCAAGCTTTCTAAGGAAGCCAGAGAAAAAGCTCTCTCCGAGGTCAAAAAGCTCAAAAGCATGAGCGTAATGTCGGCAGAGGCCACTGTCGTTCGCAATTATCTTGATTGGCTGCTAGATATTCCTTGGAAAAAAGAATCTAAGGTCAATAAAGACTTGCAAAAAGCCATGAAAATTTTGGAAGAAGATCATTATGGACTTGAAAAAGTAAAAGACAGGATTTTAGAATACCTAGCTGTCCAGTCCCGTGCCGACAAGGTTAAAGGGCCGATTTTGTGTTTATACGGACCTCCGGGAGTTGGCAAAACCTCGCTTGGTCAGTCAATAGCTCGTGCAACCGGACGCAGTTTTGTCCGTGCTTCATTAGGTGGAATGAAAGACGAGGCCGAGATTAGAGGTCACCGCAGAACCTACATTGGTTCAATGCCCGGAAAAATCATCAAAGGCATGAAAAAAGCCGGCA
>JAGCFG010000141.1 GCA_017650255.1 Alphaproteobacteria bacterium
ATTTTAGAGTTTTGGACAGCAATGGGGAGACGATAATTGTTGCGTCAAGTCAATGGGTGCTGATTAATTTTGAAAAGAAAAGGCCTGTTGCTTTGCGGGAAAATTTGCCGATGTACAGTGTTGTTGAAGAAAGAGCCGTTGACACAGATTTTCCAAAAATTGAATTTCCGCAATGCATTGATTATAAGACAAATTTTGCGGTAAGATATGATGATATTGATGTCAATGGACATGTAAATAATGCTGTTTATCCTTTGTGGGCGACGGAAGCCGTTGATAAAAATTTCAGAAAAGAACACAAGCCGGCGGAGATTGAGATAGCTTTTAAGAAAGAGTGTTTGTACGGCGAGACGGTTGAAGTGGCAACACAGCTTAATGATAAGCTTACTTTGCATGAGATTTCGGATAGTGAAGATAAGCACGAAATTGCCCGTATCAGGATTTTGTGGCGCTGATTTTGTTTGTGTAGTTTTTTTGTCTATGACGACTCGCAAATATGACTCAATAAGAGTCAGAGCAAGGGATTTCGGTTTTGTAAAAAATTTAAAAAATATGATTTTTTTGCTTGCATTATAAATATGAATGTGTTACAAGACGCTCACTCGGTTAGGTTTTTGGCGGGTTTCGGCCCATTTAACCGTGATATAAAACATAACGTAACATATTGATTTTTCAGTATTTTACATGACATTAATTTTTAGGCAGCCAATTCTGCGCAGTGCGAATCGTGCTGTCTAGTTATAGGAAAAGTGTTAAAATGATGGATACACAAAATATAAGAATTCGCCTTAGGGCTTTTGATCATCGTTTGCTCGACCTTTCTACAAAAGAAATCGTGCATACTGCCAAAAGAACAGGGGCAAATGTAAGAGGCCCGATACCTCTTCCTACAAGAATTGAGAAGTTTACTGTAAACCGCTCTCCGCACGTTGATAAAAAGTCACGCGAGCAGTTTGAGATTAGAACTCACAAAAGACTTCTTGATATCGTAGATCCGACACCGCAAACAGTTGATGCTTTGATGAAGCTCGATTTGGCTGCCGGTGTTAATGTCGAAATTAAATTGTAATTGTTTGTATGAATAATTACCCGTTAAAATAAGCAATGTTGGCTTTTTGAGTTTTGGAAAAGGTCAACCAATTGAAAAGGAAAAAATAAAATGCGTACTGGTTTAATCGCAAAAAAATTGGGAATGTCCCGTATTTTTGAAGCAAATGGAACTCATGTGCCGGTTACTGTTTTGAGTGTTGACAATCTTCAGGTTGTTGCTGTCAAGACAAAAGAGAAAGACGGTTATACAGCCGTTCAACTCGGAACGGGCGCTGTTAAAGCGAAAAATGTTTCAAAGGCATTGAAAGGACATTTTGCCAAAGCTAATGTAGAGCCAAAGAAGAAGTTGGGCGAATTCAGAGTTTCTGAAGACTGCTTGCTTTCTGTTGGTGATGAATTGTCTGTAGAACATTTCGTTTCTGGTCAATTTGTTGATGTTTGTGCAACATCTTTGGGTAAAGGTTTTGCAGGACCGATGAAACGTCATAATTTTGCAGGTTTGGAAGCCAGCCACGGTGTTTCTATTTCTCACCGTTCTCATGGTTCTACCGGTCAAAGACAGGATCCGGGTAAAGTGTTTAAGGGCAAAAAAATGGCAGGCCATATGGGTAGTGAACGCGTTACTGTTCAAAACCTTAAAGTTGTTGCTATTGATGCCGACAAAGGGTTGATTATGGTTAAAGGCGGTGTTCCTGGCGGTGAAAACGCTTGGGTTCGTATTACCGATGCCATTAAAAAGACCGCAAATGTCGAGCTTCCTTTGCCTGCAGGTTTGAAAAAAGTTGATGCACCTGTCGCAGTTAAAGCTGAATCAGCTGATAATGCATAATTTGAAGGAATAAAATGATGAAACAGGACATCTTAAATTTAGATAATAAAAATGTTGGTTCTATTGAACTGAACGAATCGATTTTCGGTTTGGAAGTCAGAGCCGATATTTTGCAACGGGTTGTAAGATGGCAATTGGCCAGAATGCAAGCCGGAACCCACAAGACTAAAGGTCGTTCCGAAGTTGCTTTGACACCTGCCAAACCTTTCAAACAAAAAGGTTCGGGTAATGCACGTCAAGGTAGCCGTAAAGGTACACAATTTAGAAAAGGTGGCGTTGTGTTTGGTCCGGTTGTTCGTGATCACTCACATGAGTTAACCAAAAAATTCAGACGTTTGGGTCTGAAGATTGCTCTTTCTTCAAAAGCAAAAGATGGCAATTTGGTTGTTGTTGAAGATATTAAATTGTCTTCTCCGAAAACTAAAGATTTGCAAACCACACTTAGTGCTTTGGGATGGAACAATTGTTTGTTTGTCGACGGGAAAGAAGTTGATTTCAACTTTGCATTGGCCTCGCGCAATATTGCCGGTGTTGATGTTTTGCCGACAATCGGAGCCAACGTGTATGATATATTAAGAAGAGACAAACTGGTGTTGACTAAAGACGCTGTTAACTGCTTGGAGGAAAGACTGAAATGAAGAAGAATGTTAAAGCCAACAATGTAGTTGCATCTATGTATGATACATTGGTTCGTCCGGTAATCACTGAGAAATCTATGCTGTTATCCGAAAACGGTAAAATTATTTTCCGTGTTCCTTTGGATGCCAGCAAAGAAGCTGTTAAAGCTGCCGTTGAAGCCATTTTTGGCGTAAAGGTCGTTAAAGTGAATACTATTCGTCAGTATGGTAAGGTAAAAAGGTTCAGAGGTCATACGGGTTGCCGTTCTGACTTTAAGAAAGCTTTGGTTACTCTTGCCGAAGGTCAAAATATTGATGTTACAACAGGAATTTAAAAAATGGTGTTAAAAACATATAAGCCTACATCTCCTGGACTTCGTCAATTGGTTATTGTTGACAGGAGTGAACTTTATAAAGGTGCTCCAGAGAAGTCTTTGACAATTGGTCTTACTAAGACCGGTGGGCGTGATAATTTTGGACATGTTACAAGTCGGAGAAAAGGCGGCGGACACAAACGCAAGCTTAGAATTATCGACTTTAGACGCAATAAATTTGATATGGAAGCTACGGTTGAGAGAATCGAATATGATCCTAATCGTTCTTCTTTCATTGCTTTGATTAGCTATGAAGACGGCGAGAAATCTTATATCTTGGCTCCACAAAGATTGAAGGCTGGCGACAAGGTTGTTTCGGCTCAAAAAGCTGATATTAAACCGGGTAACGCAATGCCTTTGAAGAACATGCCAGTTGGAACTATTGTTCACAATGTTGAGTTACGTTCGGGTAAGGGCGGACAGTTGGTTCGTGCTGCTGGTTGCTATGCTCAAGTTGTGGGTAAAGATGCTGGATATGCTCAGTTGAAATTAAGTTCCGGAGAATTGAGAATTGTTCGTGAAGAATGCTTGGCTACTGTCGGCGCTGTATCGAATCCGGACAATCAAAACAAATCTTTGGGTAAAGCTGGTCGTTCGCGTTGGTTGGGTATGCGCCCAGTATCACGCGGTGTTGCCATGAACCCGGTTGATCACCCGATGGGTGGTGGTGAAGGTCGCACATCTGGCGGTCGTCATCCGACAACTCCTTGGGGTAAACCGACCAAAGGCGGAAGAACTCGTTCTAACAAGAAGACAGATCGCTTCATTATGCGTTCTCGTCATGATAATAAGAAATAAAAGGAGATAAGCTAATGACACGTTCAGTATGGAAAGGACCGTTTGTTGATGGATATCTTCTGAAGAAAGCAGACGCTGCCAGAAATTCTAGCCGTAATGAGGTTATTAAGATTTGGTCGCGCAGATCAACAATGTTGCCACAATTTGTTGGATTGACATTTGGTGTTCACAATGGTCATAAGTTTATCCCGGTATTGGTTACTGAAGATATGGTAGGCCACAAATTCGGTGAATTTGCCCCTACTCGTACTTTTTACGGCCACGCCGCAGATAAGAAAGCAAATAGGAGTTAGTTATGGGAAAATCTAAAGATGTTAGAAGCCTTGCTGCAAATCAAGCGAAAGCTGTTTGCAATGCATTGCGCACAAGCCCGCAAAAACTTAATCTTGTTGCTGCGACAATCCGTGGTTTGAGTGTTGAGAAGGCTGTTGCAGAGCTTACTTTCTCAAGAAGAAGAATTGCAAAGTCGGTTTTGAAAGTTTTGCAGTCTGCTATTGCAAATGCTGAAAACAATCATCAGTTAAACATTGATAAGCTTTATGTTAGTGAAGCTTATTGCGGAAAAAGTTTTGTAATGAAACGTATGCATGCGCGCGGTCGCGGCAGAGGAGCTAGGGTTTTGAAACCTTTCTCCAATATTACAATCGTTGTAACCGAGCGTAAGGAGTAAAGGTATGGGACAG
>JAGCFG010000142.1 GCA_017650255.1 Alphaproteobacteria bacterium
ACCCCAAAGAAGAAAACTCATAAATTGTAATCGGAGCATCTTTCTCGCCCAACACATACATAGAATCTACATTAAAAGAAGATGTATCAATATTTTTCGGCTGTTCAGGCTCTGTTTTTGCCTCAGCTTCCTTAACCAAAACAAAACCACTTCCGTTCCACACAAAACCTTTTTGTGTCAAATAAAAAATATCGGCAGCACCAAAAACCAAAATAAAAGCCAATATTTTGCTAAACCAACCTATACTTTTTTCAAACATAGCATCTCACTTATTTATTACTACTAAAAACAGCTTTACCTAATTTTGCAAGCTTTTCCTTAAGATTAACATTTGTAATACCCTCAGATAATTCATCAATATAATTTTGTTCCTCGGCGCTGACAAGATTTTTTTGCAGGTGCGGTTGATTATTTTTTTCAAAACCACTCAAACAAAGCGCTCCGTCTTGTATAATCTTAATTTCAACAATTGCATTTCTGCCTAAATAGGCATTAATTTTTTCCAACAACTTTTCCTTATTATGTTGCACTTCCAAAGCAAAAGCACCATTAGCAACCCTCAGTTTCAAAACCGCTTGAGATTTTTCCTTATCTTCATAGTCAATTTTTTCCGGACAAGTATAAAAAGCCATCTGCTTTCCCACAATTTTTTCCCACGCAACCAACAAGTCGGCCAAAAGCATACCTTTTTTTCCGACAAGTTTGCGCGCCAAAGGCAATATACTCATCGCCAGGCTTCTCATTTCCCTCTGTCTTTCGGGTATTTTTATATCTTCATCTGTCATAACAGCCCAATTTATCGCACATCTGATAAAAAATTACAATATTTTTGTAAAAAAAACTTGATTATTTGCCAAAAATAGTGTAATTTGTCCCTATCTTAAGTTTTTTGTCCAACTTTTTTATTCAAATGAGGAGATCTAATGTTGAAAAAATTTATGATTTACACTTCTTTGCTGGTTGCAAGTGTATTATATGCATCAACCGCAAACGCCGGATGCAACGGTTTATACTTGGGCGTTCGCGGCGGTGTTTCCAAACCAACCATTGACGACAACAGTGCCGGCAGCAACCGTTTTGACACCGGTGGAAAAGACCTTATGTTGAGTGGTGCTTTGGGATATCGTTACAACTACTTCCGCGCTGAGGTAGAATATATCTGGCGTGACACCAACGAAAAAAAGACAAAACCGGTTTATGAACCCATTTTCGACAGATATGTCGGCGGCTCAAAAGGAGAATTGGATTACACTTCTTATATGTTCAATGTTTATTTGGACTTGTTGCCATACTCATGGTTCACCCCATACATCAGTGCCGGTATCGGTATGACAACTCTTGAATATACCTTTACCTACGACGATGGAACCGACGACTATGACGAAGACAACTTCACATGGTCTGTTGGCGGCGGTATCTCTGCCAAAATGACCAACAGATTCAATATTGATGTTGGCTATCGTTACTTTGACTTTGGCAAACTTGATGGCGCCCAACTTCACAACCACGAAGTATACGGCGGCCTCCGCTACATTTTGTAGTTTTTCTCAGCAATTGCTTTCTCCCTATCTCCTAATATAACAAGCAATTGCACAACTGAAAATGACACCAACTCCCTTTGGTGTCATTTTTTTTATCAAATAAGCAACAAAAAAACGCTTGAGGATATAACCTTAAGCGTTTTTCATTTTTGATGATTTGTCAAATCTCATACCCTCTGGCACGCAGTGTGTCCACCGCCAACCTCCCGAAAAAGCGACAAATTACGGCATGTTTTTGATTAAGTTCACCGCCGCATCCTTCGTCCCAAGCGCAATCTATACGGAGATTCCATAGGGCAAACAAGTCCAAGGGAACAGTTTTGGCATCAGTCAGATTATCCAAATGGTATAGCATGCTGTCAATGTACAGATGAAGGGCTCCTTCTTCGTTTGTCGTTGGCTCTTTTTCCAGAACTTTTCTGCATACATCTGTTTGTGTCAGAGCCTTATGCAGTCCCTCAAAACACATACTTTCATAGTGGCGGCGCCACAACAGGCACGATTCTTGGATAGGACAGGTCTTGCATTTGTTTCCGCCGACATTATACAAATTCGGCTCCAATTTTGGTTCTGCAACAAGTTCAAAACCAACATCAAACGGTGTTAATACTTTTTCCATAATGTTAGGCACGGGCTTTTACCGTTGCAAGCTTTCTTTTGGTTTATAATATCATTCATAATTTAATTATCTAGACTAATTCTAGACGAATTTTCTTAAAAAGCAATAAAAAATCCGCTTCAAGACTATTGCCTCAAGCGGAGTTTTTTTGCTGGAATTAGTTGCGTTTGCGAGACTTTTTGTATTCCGTGTCGAAAAGCAGGAGCATATTGCACGGCAACTCTCCACCGGAAGCAGGGCTATTTTTGGGCGTGAACTCTACGGAATTGATGTGTTTGTAGGCAGCCAAGAGAGCTGTTTCCTCGTCGGAAAACTCGTCATAATAAATTCCCTGTCCACCAAGCTCTTGGTCGCTGAAACTCATCAGGGTGAGGTCTTCGCCGAGCTCATCTGGCTCGATAAAGTGCAATTTGGCACTGAAAGTTTCCGCTTTGTGCGGAAAAAGCCCTTTATTTTTGTTAACTTTGATATAAAAATGTGTGTTCACAAAGTGGTAGAGCTCGTCGATTTTGCTCACTTCAACTTTTAACAATTCAGCAAAACGTCTCTTTGCCGCTTCAATGAAAAATTTGTTGTACATAGCTAATAATTTTTGGTTTGTATAATTGGGATTAAATAATTCATTCTTGCAGGCAATATAACAATGGTTACAAATTTTGTCAATATTTTCCCATCCACAAAAAAAACGCCTCAAACGAGGCGCTTTTTTTCAGCTCAAATAACCAAGATTCAAAAATTATTCGGCATCTTTGCTTTTTGCGGTTGCGGACAAATCGTCGGCAATACGAGCCGAACGACCGCGCAAAGCACGCAAGAAATACAATTTTGCACGGCGAACTTTACCGATACGAGAAACTTCAATCTTGGCAATATTCGGAGAATACAGCGGGAAAACACGCTCAACTCCCTCACCGAAAGAAATTTTGCGAACTGTAAAGGAAGAATTCAAACCGTCATTTTTTCTGGCAATGCAAACGCCTTCATATACTTGGATACGTTCTCTGTCGCCTTCTTTAACTTTGGTATGAACTCTCAAAGTATCGCCTGCCTTAAACTCCGGAAAGCTTTTGCCCTCGCTTAATTTGGCAATTTGCTCTTTTTCAACTTGTTCTATAATGTTCATAATCGTTACCTTTTCTTAAATTATTTGTTACTTTTTATGCTTAAACCTTTTTTGAGTCAAGATATTTTTTCCATAAATCGGGTCTGCGGTCTTGGGTGGTCTTGATCGACTGTTCCAAACGCCAATCGGCAATTTTTTTGTGGTGCCCGCTCAAAAGAACCTCCGGCACAACGCGTCCCTGCCACTCGGTCGGGCGAGTATATTGAGGATATTCCAAAAGATTATTCTCAAAACTCTCGTCAACGGTTGACTCTTCGTTGCCCAAAACATTCGGCAAAAGCCTAATGACAGCGTCCAGCAAAACCTGTGCAGCCTGCTCGCCGCCGGTCAAAACATAGTCACCGATACTGACTTCTTCTATGTCATAGGCCTCCAACACGCGCTCATCAATCCCCTCAAAACGGCCGCAAACAATATAAAGCTGTTCTTCTTTGGCATATTGTCTGACCATATCTTGGGTGAGAGGCTTGCCCTTTGGGCTCATGGCAATAATTTTGCCTTTTGAATAGTTGGCGCTGATGGCACTACCCAAAATATCAGCTCGCATAACCATTCCGGCCCCGCCTCCGCATGGTGTATCATCTACAGAACCATGTTTGTCGGTGGCATAGTCGCGAATGTTTATAGCCTCTATCGACCACAAACCGTCTTCCAATGCTTTGCCGGTCAGCGAATATCCCAAAAAACCTGGAAAAAGCTCAGGAAAAATGGTGAAAACTGTCGCCTTAAACATTGTTTTCATCCTCTTCATCATCCGGCTCGAACTGCATGGAGACAGCATTTACAATAATATAACCTTCTTCAATATTAATCGTCGGGACATAAGCGTGATTAAAAGGTATCATTTCTAATTTGCCGGTAGAATTTAGTTTTATCTCCAAAATATCTCCGGCACCAAAGTTATATATACCTGCGACCTCACCGACAACTTCGTTCGAGCCTGAAGCTTTTACCTTAAGATGAATAAGGTCAGCTTGATAGAACTCATCACTATCATTGGTCGGAGGCAAAACGGAACGCTCAACAAAAAGCTGGGTTCCGATTAAGGTTTGTGCAAGATTGCGGTCATCAACACCCTCAACCTTTACACGCAACAAATCTTTGGAATGTCCGACAACTTTTATATGCAGAGTCTTGCCGTTTTGATCTGTCAGTGCTCCATAACTGCCAATATCACGATCACACGCGGTAAAGCTTTTAACTTTTACTTCACCTTTAATGCCGTGAACCCCGACAATCGCACCCAAACAAATCAAATTTTCACTCTGCATCGGTCTTGTCTCAAAAAATTATTAAACACTATTCAGCGTGAGCTTCAGAATTTTCGGCAGGAGCTTCTTCTGCAGGAGCGGCAGCAGCCTCAGCGGCGGCTTTTGCAGCTTCTTCAGCGGCTCTTGCAGCTTCAGCGGCAGCCTCTGCGGCAGCCTTAGCGGCTTCTTCTTTAGCTTTCATTCTCTCTACAGCCTTAGCTTTCGGTGCAGATTTTTTCGGTTGCTCATGCAAAACCGGAGCTTTGGTCAAGCCCAAATTAGCAAAAATCTTTACTAATCTGTCTGTCGGTTGAGCACCGATACCGAGCCAATATTGAACTCTTTCGGCATTAACAACAACTCTGCTCTCATGATCTTGCGGGAGCATCGGGTTATATGTACCGAGTTTTTCAATAAATCTACCATCGCGCGGAGCTCTGGAATCGGCCGCAACAATGCGGTAAAAAGGACGCTTCTTAGAACCACCGCGAGATAATCTTATACGAACTGCCATTTTTTGTTTCCTTTCTAATTAAAGTTAAAAAAATAAACTTCCGTCATAATGGCTTAAAAC
>JAGCFG010000143.1 GCA_017650255.1 Alphaproteobacteria bacterium
CCATTTCCTGATTTTCTTCCATTTCTGCCAGCTCACAAAGCTCAACCAAATCAGCTCGGCTTTTTTCAAATTCATTAACTTTATTGATTTGCTCTTCCAAAACATTTTTTTCGCTCAAAAGTTTTTGAGCTTTTTCGGCATCTTCCCACAACTTTGCATCAGCGGTCAACGCACGCAGTTCTTCCAACCTCATAACCGCATTGTCATAGTCAAAGAGACCTCCTCAGCAATGCAATAGATTGCTTGATACTCTCATTCAAATTATAAACTTCCGTCTGCATTTTTTGTTTCTCTTCTAATATTGCGTTCCAATCTGAAAATCCTCAACTTCATTATCATCACCGAAGTTTTTATAGCTTCCCTCAGCTTGCGGATCTTCTTCTCCATCAGCATTTTGACCGATAACCCTCTGTGCCGCCGTCGAAAAATCAAATCCCGGACGCAAAGCTTCAATAATAACGACCTTATCATCAGGCTGTGCAGGTTTTCCTGTCTCATAATTAACCCTTACAAGCTTAATTCCCGGAGGAATTCTGAATGCCGCATCTCTTTGACCTTTCAAAGCCTCATCCATAAAACGATAAAATATCGGCAAAGCCACACTAGCACCTGTTTCAACACGCCCCAAACTCCGCGGCTCATCAAATCCGACATAGGTTCCAACAACCAAATCCGGCGAAAAACCAACGAACCACCCTTCTTTATTGTCGTTTGTAGTACCGGTTTTTCCCGCCAAATGATAAGGAATACCACGCAATCTGGCACCTGTACCCCTAATTGCAACACCTTCCAATATAGAAGTCATTTGATACGCTGAATAAACATCAATTATCTGCTCTCGGTCATCACTCAAATTCGGCACATCTTGATTATCCCACTTGTCATAATTGCAATCTTGACAATCACGAATATCATTTTTCAAAATTGTCTTTCCATATCTGTCCTGAATCTGCTCAATAAAATACGGAACAACCTTTTTTCCGCCATTCACAATCATGGCATATGCTGTTGTCAAATCAATAAGTCTGGTCTCTCCTGCACCCAAAGACATAGAAAGCAACTCCGGCAAACTGTTATTAATTCCCGTTTTTGCCGCATATGCCGAAACCTTATCCATTCCGACATCTTGAGCCAAACGCACTGTCATTAGGTTACGAGACTTTTCGATTCCCTCACGCAGAGTCATCAACCCGTAAAATTTTTTCGAATAATTTTCCGGCTTCCACTTTGGCAACCCCGGCCCTTGGTCCAAAACAAAAGGTGCATCCAATATCAAATCTGTCGGAGAATATCCGTTTTCCAAAGCCGTCAAATATACAAAAGGCTTAAAAGCAGAACCGGTTTGTCTTTTTGCCTGTGTTGCTCTGTTGAATTGCGAACGCGAAAAAGAATATCCGCCAACCATCGCCAAAACTCTGCCCGTATGTGGATCCAAAGCAATCAAACCACCGTCAACATCAGGTTCTTGACGCAAATAATATGAATTTCCCGGCAATTTTTGTTTGGCAATCTTGTCCTCATCAACCATTTCTACCAAAATGACATCGCCTTTTTGCAAAACACTTTCAACCGATTTCGGCGCATCACCAATTCTTTGATCCGGCAAAGTTTTTCCCGCCCAAGACAACAAAGTCAAAGGCACAACACCTTTTTCGCCCGATTCCAGCACAATTTTTGCCTGCTCTTTTTCAACCTCGGTAACAAAAGCCTTTTTCCACAACTCATTGACCGAAGCAGGCTTTTGCACTTTTTGAAAATCTGCCATATTTTCAACATTTGCCAAAGGCCCGCGCCAACCGTGTCTGCGATCATAATTTTCAATCTCTTCCCTAAACACCTTAGTTGCAATATTTTGCAATCTCGGATCAAGCGTTGTTCTCACAATCAAGCCGCCCTCGTTCAAGTCGCTGGCTCCAAAACGTTTCTGAACCTCTCTGCGCACCTCTTCACTGAAATATTCCGAATTTTCCAAATAACCGCTGGATCGTGAAATTGTCTTTATCGGTTTGCTTTTTGCAATCGCCGCTTCTTCATCATTGATGTAGCCGTCCTCCTGCATCCTGTCAATCACCCAATTTCTGCGAGCCACTGCCGCATCATAATGTGTCACCGGATTATAATTATTCGGCCCCTTAGGCAACGCCGCCAAATATGCTGCTTCTTCAATCGAAAGCTTATCTAAAGCCTTTCCGAAATAGTTCAATGCAGCTGCCGCCACGCCATAAGCCCTGTTGCCTAAATATATCTCATTCAAATACAATTCCAAAATATGATCTTTTGTAAAGGCCTTTTCAATACGACGAGAAATTATTGCTTCCTTAATTTTACGCACATAAGAAACCTCGGACGAGAGTAAAAAGTTTTTTGCCACCTGTTGCGTAATGGTCGAAGCACCCGCCGGTCTACGCCCGCTGCCTAAATTTTTAACATTACCCAAAACAGCACGCACAATACCCAAATAGTCTATACCGGAGTGTGAATAAAACTTTTTATCCTCCGCCGCAATAAAAGCATTTTTCACCAAATCCGGTATTTTATTGATTGGCAAAAACACCCTTTGCTCGGTTGCATATTCCATCATCAACCGACCATCACCGGCAAACAAACGAGTCGTAATCGGTGGTTCATATTTTTCCAATTGATGATAATCCGGCAAATCATGATTGATACGCGCCAAAAGCAACATCGCAATCACCAGCGCAATAATCATAATCAAAAAGCAAGCGCTTAATATTGATGACAAAGTTCTAAACATTTAACAATCCCATACTTTTTTGTTCATTAATAATAAATTTTCACCCATCAATCAAGGATTTTTTAACAATCAAAACAACGATTTGTGCTTCATATCCTCAAAATAGCGATTTATTGCTCTGACAGCCGAGGCTGCAAGCTTGCTCCTATAGCTTTCCTGCCGCAGCAAACGCTCCTCATTTTTGTTTGACAAATATCCCATTTCAAGCAAAACAGAAGGAACATCCGGCGCTTTCAAAACCGCAAAACCGGCAAAACGGTGCGTATCGCTTATCAACTGCACCGACTTGCGCATTTCAAGCTCAATACAACGAGCAAATTCCGAAGATCTGTTTCTTGTTTCTCTTTGCGCCAGACTAATCAAAACGTCGCTAACCTCTTTTGACTGCTCAACCATATTCAAACCCGATATAACATCAGCCTTGTTTTCTCTTTCTGCCAAAGCCTCTGCCTCTTTATCCGATGCTGTTTCCGAAAGCGTATAAACCGAAAGTCCTTGAGCGTTCCTGTTTTTGGCACTATCGGCATGTATTGACAAGAATAAATCAGCATTATATTTGCGCGCAATTTGCACTCTTTGCCGCAGCGGAATAAACACATCTGTACTGCGCGTCAAATAAACCTTATATTTTCCCTGCTTATCAAGCTGACGCTTCAGCTCCTTTGCCGCCGCCAAAGTCAAATTTTTCTCATACACACCAGAATACCCTATTGCCCCAGGGTCATGTCCGCCGTGGCCTGCATCTATAACCACTATCTTTTTGCCCTCCGGAGCCACATTTACATCAGAACTCTTACTTTTGCTTGCAGGTTTGATTGCATTTCTCGAAAAAGCCTTATCTGGACCTGTTTTAGAAGCAAACTCTCTCTCAGATGCAAGCTCAACATCAATAGCCAAACGCCAATTAAAAGTTGATTGAGGAGGAAGCATAAAAACTTTTTTTATAATCAACGGCTTTTTCAAATCAAAAACAATTCGATTCTTTCCACCGTCAATATGCCCCAACCTAACTTGCCCAACAAGATTGTTTCTGTCTTTTACCTTTTGTATTTGTCCTGCAACATCAATACCCGAAACATCTACAACCAGCCGCATCGGATTATTGAGCAAAAATGCATTATAACTAAACTCCGAAGTTGCATCAAAAACAATTCTCATACTGTTAATGGCCTGCCCAAAGCGCAAATTAGTAATTTCCCCTGCTTGCAAAGTAGGAGCAAAAACAAACAAAAAGCAAAACAAAAACAATATTTTGCTATATTTCAGCACTGAGTTCACCATTTTTTAGTTTTCAAAATTTTTCCCTATTTTACATTTCCAGTTATTACCAATATATTAAAAGCCCACAAAAAAGTTCTTGTATAACTGCATAAAAATATATTGTATTTTTTATTATCTTATTATATTCTTTTGTGCGTATTAAATTTGTTTTGACCGGCTTTGTGTTACCACATCAATACATTTTTTCAAGATACAAACGTTGGCCACCGCCTTTTTTCATAGCGAAAATTGTGTTTGCAAATTTAATGGTAGAAGGATTAAAAGGATAGAGTTTCGGTTTTTCGGGCATAAATAATCAAGCAATAACCTAGCTCGAAAAACGCCAAATATACCGACGCCGTGCGTCACTATTGTTGCCAAATATAAATAACGCAACAAAATTTCTTTATATTGCCGAAAACTCCTTCCTTGTTGTGTAATTAATTTACCGCTTTGGCGGATTATTGGAGTTTTTTTATTATGTCAAAAAAAATGCTTATTGACGACACCCAACCAGAAGAAACAAGAGTTGTCGTCGTCGACGGAAACAAAATTGACGATGTTGAATTTGAATCAACTTTCCGCAAACAAATCAAAGGCAACGTATACCTTGCTAAAA
>JAGCFG010000144.1 GCA_017650255.1 Alphaproteobacteria bacterium
AATTTTGTATCTGCGGTGCATTTTTATCTCCTTTTTTGGGGGATATAATCGCTGTTTTGGGAAAATAAAGGATTTGTGATGACGATTTTTCTTGTTTGGATGCGGAAAATGTGATATTCTGAAAAGGTATTTTATTATTATTGTGTAATCATAGGTATTATTGAAAAATCCTCATAGCTTTATTTTTTAGGTTAAAAATATTAACTTAATATATTGCAGTTGATTTGAATATTATGCCTTCTTTTAATATAAAATTGTAAATTAATTAAAAAATATTTTTTCACCAAAAAAATTAGTATTATGAGTTACATTGTTTTTGCCCTTCTTCTGGGCTTGGTAGCCGGTTTTTCGGCTTTTAACCGTGAGTCTAAGTCACCCCTTTGGATTGGCTTAGGCGTTTCGATCTTTTTCGGCGTGCTCAACTACTGTGCGCTGCCAACGCTGAGAGCGTGGAGGTTCGACGGTGTATGGATTGAAATCTTCACTGCGGCTCTGGCCGGCTTCAGCCTTGAGCTTGTTTTGAACGAAGGATTCGAGAGAAGACATTGGTTCAATGCCATACCGCTTATGCTGTGTGTCCTGCTCTTTGGAGTGAGGATATTTTCAACAGCGGAAATGTTCCACTCTCAAGAGTACAAGAATCTTCTACAGCCCGTTCAAGTGGCTGATTCTACTTTTGCTAATACTGTTCATCCGATTCCCGTGGAGAAGATGATCAGTGTAAAGCAAGAGTATGCGCTTGACCTTGCAAGCAAGCGCATTGAAAACATGCCGGCTCTTGGTAGTCGCGCTGAGTTCCTAGATGCTGACATGATTAACTTGGATGGTACTTTTGCAGTGAAAACTGCAGAAGGTAAAGAAGAGACCCTAGTTTTTAACAATGAAAAAGTCTGGGTGACTCCGTTGGAGCACCGCGGGTTCTTCAAATGGAAGAACAACCGTGTAACTGACGGATATTGTATAGTGTCCGCCCACGATCCTAGTAGGATTTTCTTTGTGACTGAAATAAACGGCGAAAAGCTGAGGCTCAGATATTTGCCCAGTGGTTGCTTTGGTGATGAACTGGAGCGCCACATTAGAATGAACGGTTATGCCGACAAAGGTTTAACCGAATATTCTATGGAGTTGGATGATAGTGGTCGCCCTTATTGGGTGGTCACGGTCTTTGAGAAAAAAATAGGCTTCAGCGGAGAGGATGCTACCGGATGTCTCGTCGTCGATATGCAGACGGGCGAGATGAAAGAGTATCGCACTGAGGAAGCTCCTAAATGGGTGGATCGGATTCAGCCTGATGAATTTTTGATTGACCAGATCAATGACTGGGGTCAGTACCAGTCTGGCTGGGCAAATTCTGTATTCGCTCAAAATGGAGTGCGTGAAGCAACTCCGGGGATGTCACTCGTTTATTCCGAGGGACGGTCTTACTGGTATAGTGGCATTCAAAGTTCCGGAGCGGACAAATCCTCTTCGGGCTTCATGCTCATCGATACCCGCACGAAGGAGTGCAAGTTGTACTCCGTTGCGGGTATAAACGAACAAGCAGCTAAGGATGTGATAGAGGCGCAGTCAGAATGGGTGCGTATGAGCGACTTTAAGGCTAACGATCCTGTTCTGTACAATGTCCACGGTATTCCGACATATTATATGACGGTTACTGGGGATGGTATAAAAAATGCCGGCTACGCATTCGTGTCATTAAAAAGCGAACTGTTGTTCGCCGCGGCAAGTACTCCTCAGAAAGCTCTTCAGGAGTATCTCAAAGTTGTTCAGAATGGTAACCAGTTTACTATTACGGACGGCGATGAGATTAAAGAAGAGTTGAGGGAGATGACGATCCGTGCCATCACTTTGGAGAACGGCACATACTACCTGCTTTTCAATGAGGTAAAAGGTAAGGAGTTTACAGGAACTACCGAAGCCTTTGCCGAGTTGAAATGGGCAAAACAAGGTCAACGAGTGAAAGTCTCCTATACAGAGACTGAGGCTAAAGTAATTAGTCTTAACTCGTTTGATATTATTCAATTTGATATCTAATGTTAAGGAGGTCTCTCGCAAGAGAGCCTCCTTTTTTATGTGTTTACAATTTCGGCGATGGTTTCCAGCTCGCGAGTGTCGATTTTATGAGCCAAATTGTCGTATATATGAGGTTCGGCCTTGAGGTCGTGCTGTTTTAGCCAGTTCAAGGAAAAATCAAGAGTTTTATATTGCACAACATCATCAAGTTTACCGTGAAACCAATGGATTAGCGGTTTGGATTTTAGTTCTTGTTCAAGATTATCTTTGCCGGCAACAATGCCCGATATGACAAAACAGCCGCCAAGAGAAGTGCCGCGACTCAAAGCTGTGTATAGAGCGAGCATTGCGCCTTGGGAAAAACCGGCAATAAAGATATTTTGGTCTGAGACGTGATATTGTTGTCCAATTTCGTTGATAAAACGATTGATTCTCATAGCTTCTTGCGACAGTTGTTCGCCGGCGGCATTATAAATTTTTACAATTTCTTCAATGGGGGTTTTGGGGTTGCGGCGTTTGTGCTCGGTGTCAAACTCGGAAACATTGTACCAATAGCGCATTTGGTTGTTTTTGTGAATTTTGGGCGATTGAGGAGTGACAATCAGGCTTTGGGGCAAAAGCGATGAAAGCAAGGCTGCCTCAGGAGATATGTCTTCCATTGAGCTTTTGTAACCGTGCAATAATATCAGTATTTTTTGCGGATTTAGTGTGTTGCCATAGGTTTTGTAATTGAAAGAAAACACTTTTTTATCTCTAGTTGAAAAATTTGTTGTTTTTGGGAAAGCCAAACGGCACAAGCTTGCCTGCCTGACCGCGGTGACCTAGCCATGTCATCAGGTTCTTTTCTGTGCCGATGCCGCCCGAGCGGCTGAAGCTGAAGCCGTTTTCTTCGTCAAAGAACTGAACATCGGACATTCCGCCGTCTTTATATTTTTGCAAAGCAACGCCGTGTCCGCGGGCCATGGTGGGAATTTCTTCGGTTTTAAAGACAAGGAGTTTACGGTTTTCGCCGACAACGGCGGTCATATTGCCAGTGACTTTGAGACAAAGAACGGTTTTTTCGTTTTGGGCAACATTCATAATTTTTCTGCCGGCGCGAGTTTGTGCCAAAATGTGGTTTTCGTCGACAATAAAGCCCCTGCCCGTGTTTGAGGCCAACAGATATTGGGTTTTCGGTTCAAAGACAAACATGGCAGAAACAGTATCGTTGTTTGCAATGTCGAGCATTAGGCGCAAAGGTTGTCCAAAGCCGCGGCCTGAAGGAATGTCGTTGGCAGAAATGTTGAAAAATTTGCCAGAAGAGTCAAGAATGACAATTTTATCAGTCGTTTGGGCATGGAGAGCAAAAGCTAAGGCATCATCTTCTTTGAATTTGAAGTCGCCTTTCAAATCGACATGTCCTTTTATGCCTTTTATCCAGCCTTTTTCGGAGAGAATTATGGTTACGGGTTCTTTTTCGATGAAAACTTCCACCGGAACATAGATGTTTTCTTCAATCTCGGAAAATTCGGTGCGACGGCGGCCAAGAACAGTTTTTTTGCCAAATTTTTCTTTTGTTTGCTTTATTTCATCAGATAAAAATGCCCACTGCTTGTCGGTGTTGTTTAACAAAGATTCAAGCTCGGATTTTTCTGTGCTGAGGTCGTCAAATTCTTCTTTTATCTGACTTTCTTCCAGTTTGCGCAAAGAGCGCAATTTCATATTTAAAATGGCTTCGGTCTGGTTGTCGGTTAAGTTAAACTCTTTCATCAAAGTTGTTAGTGTTTTTAATATAAGGAACGTTAAATAAGTGATAAACCTTCTTGGTTACAACTTCAATTTCGTCATC
>JAGCFG010000145.1 GCA_017650255.1 Alphaproteobacteria bacterium
GGCGCATGCGCTGTTTGCCTTTCTTTTGTTTATCCAAAAGTTTGCGTTTACGGGTAATGTCGCCGCCGTAGCATTTTGCGGTGACGTCTTTGCGCAGGGCAGAAATGGTTTCGCGTGCAATAACTCTGCCGCCGATTGCTGCTTGAATAGGTATTTTGAACAAATGTCTGGGGATTAAGTCTTTTAATCTTTCGCAAATTTGGCGACCTCTGGATTCTGCTTCTAGGCGGTGGCACAAAAAGGCGAGAGCATCAACAGGTTCTTCATTGATTAGAATTTGCACTTTTACGAGGTCGGATTCTTGATAGCCGACAATCTCGTAGTCAAAGCTTGCATAACCGCTGGTAATGGATTTTAAGCGGTCATAAAAATCGAAAACAATTTCGTTTAAGGGAATGCGATAAACTGCCATGGCGCGTGAGCCGACATAGGTCAATTCTTCCTGTTCGCCGCGGCGCTCGTTGCATAGTTTTAATACTGCGCCCAAATATTCGTCCGGAACCATAATCGTGGCTTTTACCATTGGTTCTTCAATGGAAGTTACAGTTGACAAATCGGGCATATCGGCAGGATTGTGCAAGGTAATCTGTTTTCCGGAAGTCAGGTTTATTTTATAAGCAACAGACGGTGCGGTGGTGATTAAATCAAGGTCAAATTCTCTGCCCAAACGCTCTTGGATAATTTCCATGTGCAAAAGCCCTAAGAATCCGCAACGAAAACCAAGTCCCAAGGCGGCAGAATTTTCGTTTTGGTAGTCTATGCTGGCATCATTGAGTTTTAGTTTTGCAAGAGCATCTTTTAGGTTTTCGTATTGGCTGCTGTCGACAGGAAAGATCGAACAAAACACTACCGGCACTGATGGTTTGAAACCTTGCAATGCTTCGGTGCACGGGGTTTTGTTATCGGTTATCGTATCGCCGATGTGACAATCGCTGACACTTTTTATGCTGGCGGTGATAAAGCCGATTTCTCCGGGAAACAGAGCTTCGACATCTTGCATTTTGGGGGTAAACACGCCGACGCGGTCAATTTGGTAGGTGGCGTTGTTTGACATCATGCGGATTTGCATTTTTTTCTTTAGTATGCCGTCGTGGATGCGGACAAGAATTATAACCCCGAGATAGCTGTCGTACCAACTGTCAATGAGCAAGGCTTTCAATGGGGACTGTTCCTCGCCTTTAGGAGCGGGGAGTTTGTTGACAATGGCTTCTAACAAATTGGGGATGCCAATGCCGGTTTTGCCTGAGGTTTCAACTGCCTCTGAGGCATCTAGCCCTATGACATCTTCTATTTGTTGTTTTACTTTTTCAGGTTCGGCAGAAGGGAGGTCTACTTTGTTTAATACGGGAACAATTTCGTGGTTGTTATTGATTGCCAAATAAACATTGGCAAGGGTTTGTGCCTCAACTCCCTGTGTGGCGTCTACCACCAAAACAGAGCCTTCGCAAGAAGCAAGCGAGCGGCTGACTTCGTAAGAAAAGTCAACATGTCCGGGGGTGTCCATAAGGTTTAGTTGATAGGTTTTTCCGTCTTTGGCGGTATAGTTCAGGCGGACTGTTTGTGCTTTTATGGTAATGCCGCGCTCTCGTTCAATGTCCATAGAATCGAGAACTTGCTCCTGCATCTCGCGCGAAGTTAAACCGCCGCAATATTCAATGAGCCTGTCGGCAATGGTAGATTTGCCGTGGTCGATATGGGCGATAATTGCAAAGTTGCGTATTAAATCTAAGTTATGAGCCATTTTAATCCCGTAAAAATTTTAACTTGTCTTTTATAAATATATGAAAAAAATGTTTTAGGCAACAGCTTTAGTTAATATATTATTGATTATCGTCATGTAATGTGGTATAAAATATATGATTGTTTTTTGCAAAGTGAGGCGTCTATGAGAAAAATTATTGATATAGATTTTGGCTCTGCACGTTATGATGAGCTGGTGGAGTTGCGGTATAAGGTGCTTTTGGAGCCTTTGGGACTGAAGTTTTTGGACAAGTATCGCGACAAAGAAATTGCTTATTTGCATATCGGTTGCGTGGATAGTTTGGATGATAAATTGGTCGGCGGACTGATGATGATTCCCCTAAATGATGAGGAAATCAGAATAATGCAGGTTGCCGTTGATGCCAAATGTCAGAGAGAGGGTGTCGGGCATCAGTTGGTTAAATATGCTGAAGATAAGGCAAAAAACGCAGGATATTCAAGGTTGATTATGCACGCGATGCTCTCGGTTGTCAGTTTTTATGAAAAACTCGGTTTTAAGGCAGAGGGCGAGGTTTTTGAAGAAGGCGGCATAACTTTTGTTAAAATGGTAAAAGATATTTGATCAGAGATTGAACTGTGACCGATAAAACTTTTGAAGAATATAGGGCTGATGCTGATAAATATCTTTTTCAAAAAGATATGGGTGTTGATTTGGTTGAAACGGTTGCAGGTCTGCAAAAAACTTTTCCCAAAAAGCCGGAGCCGCGAGACTATTTTTATCTTTGCTATATGTATATGCACAGATCCAGTCTTCCTATGGCGCCGGATGAGTTGCAAAATTGGGGGTGGAAGATTAAACAGGCTTTTAAGCATATTGATGATTTGGCTCCAAAATATCAAGATGAGAACAGGCTTATTTTGCTGAAGCAAGGGAGAACAGCTCAGTTGCCAACTGAAGATTTGTATAAAATGGCAAAAAAGGCTGAAGAAGGCGTAGCTGCCGATTTTGTGGAAAAAGGTGAGATTTTAAAAATAAAATATCAGATGGCGAGCAGATATTTTGCAGATGTGGTAAAAGAAGCAGGAAAGGCTCCGGATTATAAGTCGGAACTTTCAATGTATAAAAAGGCATATAATGTTTTGTTTGATATTATGCCGAGTGCAAGATATGAAACGTATAAGTTTTTTAGGGGTAAACTCAAAGACGTATATATGCAATCGGAATGGGGAAGACGAGAATGGAACCATGATGAGGCATTGATGAGAAATAAGGTTTATAAAAGTTTGCCCAAGGAGATAAAATTTGCATTGAACCGCAATATGGATAGCGGAAGAGGTTATTAAAAAAACGCCATAAGGCGTTTTTTTATTTTCTTATCAGCGGTTTGTATCTTATGGCGTGTGGGTTACAAGCATCGTCGCCCAAACGAGCACGCTTGTCTTTTTCGTATTCTTCAAAATTGCCCTCAAACCAAACAACACGGCTGTCGCCCTCATAGGCCAGAATATGGGTTGCCAAGCGGTCCAAAAACCAGCGGTCGTGCGAGGTTACCAACACGCAACCAGGATAGTTCATAATGCCTTCTTCCAGTGAGCGAAGGGTGTCAACATCCAAGTCGTTGGTCGGCTCGTCGAGCAAAATTACATTGGCGCCTTTGCGCAACATTTTGGCAAGGTGAACACGATTGCGCTCGCCACCGGAAAGTTGTCCAACTTTTTTCTGTTGGTCTGTTCCTTTAAAGTTGAATTGTCCGACATAGGCGCGCGAAGGAACTTCTTTTTTGCCGAGCATAATCATATCCAGACCATCGGAAATTTCTTGCCAGACGGTCTTGTTGGCATCTAACTCGTCACGAGTTTGGTCTACATAACCCAAATCTACCGTATCTCCCAAGCGAATCGTACCGGAATCGGGTTTTTCTTGTCCGGTAATCAGTTTGAAAAGGGTTGTTTTTCCAGCGCCGTTAGGCCCGATTATACCGACAATAGCACCTCTGGGGATTTTGAAAGAAAGGTCTTCAATCAACATCCTGTCGCCGTAGCCTTTGGAGATGTGCTCGGCCTCAATAACCAAATCGCCCAAACGCTCAGTCATTGGGATATTGATGCTGGCGGTGGTGATTTTGTCTTTGGTTGCGGCTTGCAAAAGTTCGTCATAAGCGTTGATTCTGGCTTTGGATTTTGCTTGTCTGGCTTTTGGGTTTTTGTGAATCCATTCCAGTTCGTTTGCAAGGGTTCGCTGGCGAGCAGATTCTTCTTTTTCTTCTTGTTCAAGGCGCTTTTGTTTTTGTTCGAGCCAAGAGGAATAGTTGCCCTCATAGGGGATTCCCTGTCCGCGGTCGAGTTCCAAAATCCAGCCGGTTACATTATCCAAAAAGTAGCGGTCGTGGGTTACCATAACTACAGTGCCGTTATAGTTTTGCAGGTGTTTTTCAAGCCATGCTACCGACTCGGCATCTAAGTGGTTGGTCGGCTCGTCCAAAAGCAACATATCAGGTTTTTGCAACAACAGGCGGCACAAGGCAACACGGCGTTTTTCACCGCCGGACAGCTTGGTTACATTACTATCTGCCGGAGGACAACGCAGGGCATCCATGGCAATTTGGATATTTCGTTCCATATCCCAGCCGTTGCAAGCATCTATTTTTTCTTGCAGATTGGCTTGTTCTTCGATGAGTGCATTCATTTCGTCGTCACTCATCGGTTCTGCAAAACGGGCAGAAACTTCTTCGAACTTTTTGAGCAAATCTCTGGTTTCACCAAGTCCGTCCATTATGTTTTCCATAACATTTTTGTTGGGATCTAGCTGCGGTTCTTGTTCCAGATAGCCTACTTTCACTCCTTCGGCAGCCCATGCTTCGCCGTTAAAATCTTTGTCTACACCGGCCATAATTTTGAGCAGGGTTGATTTTCCGGCGCCGTTAACACCCAAAACTCCGATTTTAGCATTGGGCAAAAAAGAAAGGGTTATACCTTTGAAAAGTTCTTTTCCGCCAGGAAAGACTTTGGTTAAATTTTGCATTACGTAGACATATTGGTAAGAGGCCATTTTATGTGCTCCTATTTGTTGTTGCTGATACGACGGATATTATTGGTGTTTTCGGGCAAAATTGGTTTTCCGTCTGCTGAAAGGGCGTATTTTTTACGTCCTTTGCTTTTGATTTTTGCGTTTTTATAAGCTTTTATTGCTTTATCGCGATTGGCTTTTTCATCATCTCTCAGCATTGTGGCATCGTATGGGTGGCGCGGATGAAACACCTTTCCGTCATACATTTTGATGGTACCATCGGCATATAGAGTGGTTTTGAAAATTTTTTGGTTGTTAAAACGTGCATTGATTTCGTCGCAATTATACAGACCGTCGGCTTGTTTGGAGATGAAGGCATCGGCTTTGGCTGTGTTATATGCGCGCATTCCTGCTTCTTGATTTTTGTCACTGACGGCTTTTGTTATCAAAATGGCACGGGCGAGCATTTCAAAAGTGCTAAATTTTGAGGCTCCGCATGCCATACCGTTGCCGGAAACAGTGCCGAGAATTTTCATCTCTTCGATATAAGACGGGGTTATATTTTTTTGAGCGTTGGCGACAAAAGGTATTATGCATAGGGCCAAGATTAGAAATTTTTTCATGGTTAATCCTCGGTTTGATATTTTGGGATAATTATATGAAAAATATTTTACTTTGCAAGAATTAAGTCATTTCCCTAAAAAAGGCAGGACAATAAAAAATATGGTTGACAAATGTAAGCTTTTAGCATAAGTTGCAACAAAATATTGCAAAAAAGGAAGTGTGTTATGAAATTGTTTAGTTCGTTAAAATCCAAAAAGAACCGCGATAAGGATTGCAAAATCGTTCGTCGCAAGGGTCGCGTTTTTGTTATTAATAAGAAGAACCCTAAGTTTAAAGCTTGCCAGGGGTAGAAACGCGTATAACAGCTCATCTAGGGCAAAAATTTCGAAAAAGGAAAAATTCATGTGCTTCTTTGTACTGTTAGGGTTTTTCCTTTTCTTATTTTTAAAACTCGTATAATGGACAACTAATACAGAAACTGCGAGACGAAAGTTTCCTTATGTACTTTTTTGTACACTGCGGTACTTTCGCTCTTGTTTCTTATTATTTGTCTCATTCTCCGAGTTTTTTGTGATGGCAACTAATACAGAAACTGCGAGACGAAAGTTTCCTTATGTACTTTTTTGTACACTGCGGTACTTTCGCTCTTGTTTCTTATTATTTGTCTCATTCTCCGAGTTTTTTGTGATGAAAATCAGATTTAGAATTTTGAGAATAAAAAACGCTCTCCTATCGGAGAGCGTTTTTTGTTTGCTTTGTTTTGCTTTATGGCAAAAGCGGTGACCATGCAGGGTCAGAGGCGTCTGACGGGGTAACAATCATACGCTCGTTATAGCCTGTTAAGTCTATGCTATATAGTTTTACCGGTGCGGCTGTTTTGCCGGAGGCATGGTCTTGGCGGAAATACATCAAAACACGTCCGTTCGGAGCCCAGACAGGGGCTTCTACCAAATATCCGCTGGTAATCAAGCGTTCTCCGCTGCCGTCGGGATACATAACACCGATATAAAATTGTCCGTCTGCCATTTTGGTAAAGGCAACATAGTCACCGCGCGGAGACCAAACCGGAGTTGCGTAGCGGCCTTTGCCGAAGCTGATGCGGTGAACATCACTGCCATCGCTGTTCATGACATATAATTGTTGATTGCCTCCACGGTCAGAGTTGAATACAATTTTTGAGCCGTCTGGAGAATAGCTTGGTGAAGTATCAATCGCAGAGCCGGAGGTCAGTTGTTTGCTGCGGCCGCTCTTCAAATCCATTTCATAAATGTTGGTTACACCGCTTTGAGCGTGACTCAATAAAAGTTTGGAGCTGTCCGGAGAAAATACCGGTGCAAAAGTCATGCCCTTAAATTGTCCGACAAGCTGTTGGCTGCCGCTTTCGATATCCAGCATATATACTCTCGGTGTGTTGCCGGAATATGATAGATAGGTGATTTTTTGCAGGTTGGGAGAGAAGCGCGGCGTCAAGGCCATGGCGGCACCATTGGTCAAAAATTTGTGGTTTTCGCCGTCTTGGTCCATGATGGCAAGACGTTTAATACGTCTGGTTGCCGGACCGCTTTCGGAAATGTAGACGATACGGGTGTCAAAGTAGCCTTTTTCGCCGGTGAGTTGTTCATAAATTGCGTCGGCAATAACGTGGGCAACACGGCGCCAGTTGTCTTTGCTGGTGGTAAAAGATTGTCCTTTCATCTGCTCTTCGGCAAAAACATCCCAAAGTCTAAACTCTATTTTCAAGCTTTGTTCAGAGGTTGCGGTGATAGCACTTTGTACCAAAGCAAGAGCATTGATTGCCTGCCAATCGTTGAAGGTTGGCATTTCGTCAATGGACTTAAATTTTTGGATATAGCTTTGGTCGGAAATGACTCTGAAAAGGCCAGATCTTTCAAGGTCGGCAATTACAACCTGGCGAATTTTTTCACCATATGAGCCGGCTGAGCCGTTGGTATCTATCATCTTGGCGATGGCAATCGGCATTGGGTCACGCATTGCGCCGTTGACGTCTATCATCAACTCGGCTTTGCTGGAGAAAGAAAACAAGGTTAAAATTATGGATAAAAAAACAATTTTTTTCATTTTGGCTACCTTCAAAATTTTGAATTTACTTATGGCAAAAGTTAGTATAATATTGTTAAAAAATAATTAGCAATCGGAGTTTTTGATGGAAATTGCAGATTTTAAGAAAAATCTAAAAGATAAAACAGCCTTGTTGGGGGTCGATTTCGGAACGGTGAGAATTGGGTTGGCTGTTTCGGACCTTACAAGGACAATCGCTAATGCCTATGCAATTATCGAAAGTAAAGGAAAAGAAAAAGATGTTGCGGAAATTAAAAAAGTGATTGCAAAAAAAGAAATTGGCGGAATTGTTTTCGGGCTGCCGTTGCAGATGAACGGAGAAGAGGGGGAAACGGCTTTGAAAATGCGTAAATTTGCGGAGTTTTTATCAAAAGAAACAAATTTGCCATGTGCTTTTTGGGACGAGAGGTTGTCTTCGGTTGTGATGGAAAATTTTTTGATAAAAGAAGTTGATATGTCGCGGGCAAAGAGGAAAAAGTTTTTGGATGCAACTGCTGCGGCATATATATTGCAAGGATTTTTGGATGCATTAAAAAAAGCCTGATTAAATCAGGCTTTTTTGCGTTTTGTGTTGATTTCTTCGCCGATATACATTCCGGTTGCACGGGCGGCTGTTATGTAGTCGCTTGTCAAATCGAGCCTTTTTGTACCGACTTTTACAACTTCGTCAATGTCATAGTCTTGGATGGTGTTGTTTTTCAAAACAACCATACGATTGGTATGACCAGCTTCTAGCAACTCAATTGCTCTGGAGCCGAATCTGGCTGCTAAAACGCGGTCAGTAGAAGTGGGGTTGCCGGATCTTTGGGTGTGACCAAGTGTGGTGACGCGAGTTTGAAAATCTTTGCAACGGTGGTTGATTTCGTCACTCAAATATTGTCCGACGCCACCATAAACGGACTCGCCGATTTTGTTTTTGCTGGAAGATACATGTTGGCCGTCTTCGCGTTTTATACCTTCAGCGGCAACAATCAATGCGTAGTTGCGTCCGGTTTTTTTTACTTCTTTCAATTTTTTTATTATCGAATCTATTTTATATGGAATTTCCGGAACAAGGCAAACATCGGCCATGCCTGCGATTGCAGAGTGGAGAGCCAAGTGGCCTGCATCGCGGCCCATAACTTCCAAAATAATGGCGCGATTGTGAGAGCGAGCAGTTAAAATTAAACTGTCGAGTGCTTCGGTGCAAACTTGGCAGGCTGTGTCAAAGCCTACGGAAGAATCGGTAATCGGAGTGTCGTTATCAATGGTCTTCGGGATGCCAATCATCTTAATGCCTGCAAGGTGGCAATAGTTGCTGACAATATTCATTGATCCGTCGCCACCAACAACAATAAGAGCGTCTAGCCCGAGTTCTCTTGCTCCGTCGCCGAAGTTTTTGGAGAGATTTTTGACGGATTCTAACTTTACGCCGCTGTTAAGAGAACCTAAATATGACCCGCTCAAGCGCGGCCAAGGAGTGTCGGAAAAATTTTCTGGAGTTAAAATCTGATATTGTAATGGGCGAGAAGTTAAGCCGTCGGTGCCAAACCTGATGCCATATACTGTCCAGCCTTTGCGTGTTGCACAGTTGACAACTGCTCTGATAACTGCGTTCAAGCCGGCACAGTCACCGCCACTTGTTAATATACCGATTTTTTTGATTTTTCCCATTTAAATCTCCTTTCTAATAATTTTGTTGATTTATTAACACAAATGTGCTACATTTCAACACAAATTTTGCAATAATCAAATGTTCTTTTTTATAGGATTGATTTAATATGAAAGATAATAATATCTTGGTGCTGAAACATCAGCTTTGCGAGTTGAAACTTGAGGAAAGAAGGGTTTGCTCGGATATCAGGCATATGGTTGCCCGCAATAATATGATTGATTTTGCCAAAGCAAAACAGCTTAATGCAATGAGACAGGGAGTGAAAACCAAAATCGCCAATGTCGAAGCAAAAATTATGCCGAATATTATTGCATAAAATTGTTGCAATTATAAATTTGATGTGATATCTAGTTCGCAATCGTAATAAAAATTGATATGAAATGAGGTGATTTAAGTGGTTCAAGTTACTGTTATCGGTAATGATGTTGGACAGTCTTTGAAAGTTTTGAAAAAGAAAATGCAAAGAGAAGGTATTTTCCGCGAAATGAAGCTGAGACGTTGCCATGAAAAGAACAGCGAGAAAAAAGCTCGCCGTCAGGCAGAAGCAATCCGCAGATCCAGAAAGCAATTGAGAAAACGCTTGGATACCGAGGGTTTTTAGAAAAT
This sequence comes from Alphaproteobacteria bacterium, assembly GCA_017650255.1. GTDB lineage: Bacteria > Pseudomonadota > Alphaproteobacteria > RF32 > CAG-239 > JAFUYI01. The sequence goes on from JAGCFG010000145.1 coordinate 9,612, forward strand.
GTTAAAGGCAGGGATTTTTATCCTTGCCTTTTTTGTTTGCGTTGTTTGTTGCAATAAAAAAGCTCCCGAATCGGGAGCTTTTCTTTTTTATGAAATCAACTTATTCTTTGTTAAAGTTGTTTTCTTGTCTTTTTGCCTCATCTTCGGTGCGGGCGACGTTTACCAAAATGGTTTGGGAAACTTCGGGGTGCAAATTAACACTAACCTTGTAGACACCCAAATCTTTGATTGGACGCTCTAACGAGATGAAACGGCGCTCAATGCTTTTGCCGGCTTCTTTCATTGCGGCAGCAATATCTCTGATGCTGACAGAACCGTATAGTTGTCCGGTTTCGGCAGCTTGACGAATGAGCACAATTTTAAAGCCTTCCAAGTCTTGAGCTTGTTTTGTAGCATTGTCAAGCAATGACTTGTTGTGAGCTTCGAGCTCGGCTTTTTGACGTTCGTAAACAGCCATGTTCTCTTCGGTA
>JAGCFG010000146.1 GCA_017650255.1 Alphaproteobacteria bacterium
AGCCTTTTGAATTGTATCCAAATTAACAACGGCATAAGTCTTAGCAAACGGATTTTTAAAACCGTGCTTCGGCAATTGACGGTAAAGAGGCATTTGACCGCCTTCAAAACCGAGCTTAGCACCGCCTGAACGAGCCTTTTGACCTTTGTGGCCGAGACCGCAGGTTTTACCTTTGCCGGAACCGATACCGCGACCAACGCGTTTACGATTCTTAGTAGCGCCTTCGTTATCTTTTAATTCATTAAGTTTCATTTTTTTATTCCTTAATCTTATTCACCTATAAAGTTTCGTCATAAAAACTTCGATAAAGGGGCTTGCTATTGTTTGATTTGCGAGCGCTGTGTACAAAGTAGTACATAAGCGAGCAAAGCGGGCAATATGAAGCCCCTTTTGCGAAGTTTTATTCTTCGACTTTTACCAGGTGAGCCACCTTCTTAATCATCCCGCGAACGGCAGGCGTATCTTCCAACTCAACAGTACGACCGGTCTTTGTTAAACCCAAACCTCTCAGGTTAGTTTCCTGATAAGCCGGACGACCGATAGAACTTCCTGTTCTGGTAACTTTAATTGTTTTCTTTTTAGTTGCCATGGATTATGCCTCCTCTTTTACATCTTTAGCAGCCGAATTTTCACGACGACTAACGATATCGCCAACTTTCTTACCGCGTTTGGTAGCAACCATTCTCGGAGAGTTAATTGCCTTCAAAGCATCGAAAGTAGCTTTAATCATGTTGTACGGGTTGTTAGAACCTAAAGATTTAGCAACCACATCTTGTACGCCTAAAACTTCGAATACGGCACGCATCGGGCCGCCGGCAATAACACCGGTACCGGCAGGAGCTGTTCTCAACACAACTTTACCAGCGCCGAAACGACCGGTAACATCATGGTGCAAAGTTCTGCCTTCGCGAAGCGGAATACGAATCATCGTTTTACGAGCTTCATTTGTAGCCTTAACAATTGCGTCAGGCACTTCCATAGCTTTACCGGTACCGAGACCGATACGACCTTTTTGGTCGCCGACAACAACGACTGCTGCAAACGAAATCGTGCGTCCGCCTTTAACAGTTTTAGCAACGCGGTTTACGTGAACCAGTTTTTCAACCAATTCATCTTTTACTTCTTTTTTATTATGACGATCTGTAGCTTGTACCATATCAATCTCCTAGAATTTTAATCCTGCTTCACGAGCAGCTTCGGCCAAAGCTTTAACACGACCATGATAGATATATCCGCCACGATCAAATACAACTTCGGAAATACCGGACTTAGCAGCTCTTTCAGCAACTAATTTACCAATGAAGCTTGCAGCTTCTACTGTAGAAGATTTTTTAATCTGGCTTCTGGCTTCTTTATCAAGTGTAGAAGCAGAAGCAACCGTCAAACCATTTACATCGTCAATGATTTGCGCATAGATATGCTTACCGCTACGGAATACTGATAATCTCAATTTTCCGTTAGCTGCGGCTTTGATGGCAGATCTTACGCGAGCTTTTCTTCTCTCAAACAATTTTTTTGGTGTATTCATCGAATTATTCCTTATTTCTTCTTACCTTCTTTACGACGAACAGTTTCCGTAGTGTATTTAACACCCTTTCCTTTATAAGGTTCAGGTTTTCTGTACTTACGGATTTGAGCGGCAACTTGGCCGACCAATTGTTTGTCTGCACCAAAGATTTTGATTTGTGTCGGAGCTGCGCAAGAAATCTGAACGCCTTCAGGCGCATTGAAAACAATCTCGTGAGAATAACCCAAAGACAAAACTAAATTTTTGCCTTCCATACGGGCTTTGTAACCTACACCGATTAATTCCATTTCTTTTGCAAAACCTTCGCTGACACCTTTAACCATATCGTTAATGCGTGCACGAGTCGTTCCCCACAAAGCTCTTGAGGTATTGCTCAGAGAAAGCGGAGAAACACTAACTTTGCCGTCTTCTAATTTTGTTGCAACATGGCTGTCATCATAAGTATAACTTAATGTACCTAACTTGCCTTTTGCTGTAACAGTATTGTTATTAATGCTGAGTTCTACACCGGCAGGAACAACAACAGGATATTTACCAACTCTTGACATTGTTTCCTCCTTAGAATACTTGGCATAAAACTTCACCGCCGACATTGGCTTTGCGTGCTTCGTTATCGCTCATAACGCCCATTGGGGTAGAAACGATGGAAATACCCAAACCATTATACACTCTCGGCAGGTCTTTAACGCTTGAATAAACACGACGACCCGGCGTAGATACGCGGTAAATTTCTGTTATAACGGCAGTACCTTCATGGTACTTCAATTGAATACGGAGTTCATCAACACCCGGACGAACATTGCTTTTTTCATAACCAGCAATGTAGCCTTCGCGTTTCAAAACTTCCAACACATTTTCACGCAAGCGAGAAGCAGGTGATACAACATCACTCTTTTTCGCTCTTTGTGCGTTTCTAATGCGTGTGAGCATATCGCCCAAAGGATCTGACATAGACATGATCTTAATCTCCTACCAGCTTGATTTTACCAATCCAGGAATTTCACCGAAGCTTGCCATCTTTCTGAGTTCAACGCGAGCTAAACCGAATTTCCTGTATACACTACGTGAACGGCCTGTAACCTTACAACGATTTCTTACTCTAACCTTTGAAGAGTTACGCGGCAATTCTGCCAATTTTAAACTTGCTAAGAATCTTTCTTCAGGAGCAACTGAT
>JAGCFG010000147.1 GCA_017650255.1 Alphaproteobacteria bacterium
TATACTGAAATAATCAAACTCAGACAAATCAATGCCGGCAATTTTTTCAACAAAGGAACTGTTTCACGTTTGAGAGAGATTGTATTATCTCAAAACATTGAACTTATTATAATTGACATCTCGCTCACTCCCATTCAACAACGCAATTTGGAAAAACTTCTTAATGTCAAAATCATTGACCGCACAGCTTTAATATTGGAAATATTCGGGGAACGCGCCCAAACCAAGGAAGGAAGCCTGCAGGTTGAGCTTGCTCATTTGACATATCAGCGCAGCCGCTTGGTCAGAAGTTGGACACACTTGGAACGCCAGCGCGGTGGTGCCGGTTTTTTGGGTGGCCCCGGCGAAACCCAAATAGAACTTGATCGTCGAGTTATTGACGACAAAATAATCAAAATTAAAAAATCTTTAGAAAAAATCAAACAAACTCGCGGTCTGCAACGCGGTGCCAGAAAAAAAGTTCCATACCCAATAGTTGCTTTGGTAGGCTATACCAACACCGGAAAATCTACACTTTTTAACCATTTGACCAATTCAAATGTATTTGCCAAAGACCTGCTTTTTGCGACCCTTGACCCTTCAATGCGCCGACTGAAATTGCCCTCCGGCAGAGAGATAATTTTATCGGACACCGTAGGCTTTATATCAGACCTTCCGCACGAGCTTGTAATGGCTTTTCGTGCTACTCTGGAAGAAGTTTTGGAGGCAGATATAATTGTCGAGGTTATAGATATTGCCAATTCCAATCACAGACAACAGCACGAAGACGTTACAAAAGTTCTTCACAGTTTGGGGTTAGAGGGCATTGAGCACAAAAGCAATTATCTCGAAGTATATAACAAAATCGACCTAATGCCGCACAAAAAGAACAATAAAGATATCTGTATATCGGCAAAAACAGGAGAGGGCTGCTTAAAGTTTTTGCAAAAAATTGACGAGATATTATCAATGCGGCACAAAACAATCAGCATAACAATCCACGCCGGCGATGGAAAACTTTTATCCTGGCTGTATCGCAACTCCGAAATTGTCAAACAAGACATCAAGGACGACAAAATAAAACTTACAATAAAAATCTCCGAAGCAGATAATATGAAACTGCAAAAAAAACTATCTAACAATTGAAAAATCAACAAACATTCCTATATCAAATATGCAAAATGTGTAAAATAAGGAGTGTTAATGATGCAAAAAATATTATTTTTTACTATCCTTTTTGTGAGTGCCTGCAAATCTTCTCAAACAGAATTTACCGAACGTTTAAATGTCTGGATTGGAGCTCCGACACAAACTTTAATCAGCGATTGGGGAATGCCGGACCAACAATCCAAAGTCGACGATAACACGCAAATTTACACCTATATTTTACAGTCGCAGTCAGGCCCGAACAACCCTTATCCGGAAGCATTTGTATATACCGCCGCCCCAACACCGAACATGGGAGACAATATCGACCTAAACCCCGTATACTATTGCAACATATCTTTTATTGTGCAAAACGGTCTTATATCCTCATACAACTTTAATGGAGATAATTGTTTGGTAGACATTTTGCCGGACGACTAAATCAAAATGCATCCGTAAAGCACGGCAAAAAAGTGCATAACCGTACCTGCCAACACAAAAAAGTGCCAGATTGCGTGAGTATATTTTTTGCTTTTCCAAATATAAAATACAATTCCGCCGGTATAGCACAAGCCGCCGATTGTCAAAAATATGAGACCTATAGTGTTAATATTGTGGCACAAATTTCTAAAAGCAAAAACAATCATCCACCCCATCAACAGATAAAGCGAAATCGACCACAATTTTGTTCCGTTTGTTTTCGTGCTAAGTTTTAATATGGTTCCCAAAAGCGCCAAGCCCCATATAATGCCGAATATCGTCCACCCTAATGTGCCGCGCAGATTAACGAGCAAAAAAGGTGTATATGTGCCGGCAATCAAATAATAAATTGCAATATGATCAAATTTTTTCAAAAATCTTTTGGCTTTTTCATTAGTAATAGCGTGATAAAGCGTAGAGGCGGAATAAAGCAAAATTACCGAAGCCCCGAATATCGCAGAAGAAACAATCCCCCAAGCGGTGCTGAAATATGTCGCCATAGATGTCAATATTGCCAAAGCGGCAATACCGAGTATAATACCCGCTCCATGTATTGAGCTGCTCCAAATTTCTTCTCCCAAAGTATATGTTCGCTGCATTTTTTCACCTCCTAAGAGCGCATACCATACAAGCCTTGTTGTGTCAAGTAGGCACTCTGCGGCATAATAGTTTCTCAGTAGTAACTTAACCAAAAAAAAATAAATCTGTGATAAAAATACAAAAAAATCATTCGAACGCGAGGTAAAAATGAAATTAAACAAAGTTTTGTAAGGCATAGAAACAAGCACCACATATAACGGCGAGACAGAAATAACTTCTGTTGCCCTAAATTCACAAAAATCTACCAAAGGCGGACTTTTTATTGCCTTAAGCGGAAAGATGCAAGACGGCAAAAAATATATCTCTGATGCTGTAGAAAGAGGGGTATCTGCTGTTGTTTATGACGGAGAATACGATGCTCCGGTAAACTCTCCAGTTGAATATATCAAACTTTCGGGAGATATGCGCGCCAACATCGCACAAATTGCTCACAATTTTTATCCGCAAACACCTGCATTAATTTCCGCCATAACCGGCACCAACGGAAAAACCTCCATTGCCGATTTTACTCGCCAGATGATGACTTTTTTGGGACACCATTCAGCCAGCATCGGCACAATCGGTGTTGTCTCCGATGTTATGGAAAATATAGAAACCCTAACCACTCCAGACAGCATAACCCTGCACCAAATATTGAACAAACTCTCGGGCGCCGGGGTTGAATATGTTTCAATGGAGGCCTCGTCCGTCGGCATTGAGCAACATCGCATGGACAATCTTGATATAAAAACGGCAGGTTTTACAAATCTTACGCAAGATCATTTGGATTATCACTTGAATATGCAAAACTATTTCAATGCCAAAAAACTGTTGTTTTCACATTTGCTATCGCCTCGCGGAACTGCAGTCTTGAACGCCGATATAGCCGAATTTGCTGAGCTGAAGTCAATTTGTGAACAAAGAGGTATTACCGTTTGGTCATATGGCAAAAATGGACAAGAGCTCAAGCTGTTGAACACGATAGCGCAACCGCAAGGCCAGATAATAACTGTTTCTGTTTTCGGCAAAGAACATACAATAAATCTGCCGCTGATCGGGCATTTTCAGGCTATGAATGTTCTATGTGCCTTGGGCATGGTTTGTGCACTCAATAATGGTTTTGACGAGCATCTGCTGGAAATTTTACCAAAAATCAAAGGCGCTTGCGGTCGCCTCGATTTTGTCGGAATAACCAAAAATGGTGCCGCTGTATATGTCGACTATGCTCACACTCCCGATGCTTTGGAAAATGTCTTGAACACCATGCGTCACCACACTCAAAACAATCTTTGGGTTTTATTTGGTTGCGGTGGTGACCGTGACAAGTTAAAACGCCCGATAATGGGAGATATTGCCGCCCGCTTGGCTGATAAAATTGTTATTACCGATGACAACCCTCGCAGTGAAGATGCCGCTCAAATCCGCAAAGAAATAATGGCAAAATGTCCTCATGCGGTAGAAATCGGCGACAGAGTAAAAGCAATAGAATATGCAATTTCGCACCTTCAAAGCGGAGATATGCTGGTTCTGGCGGGCAAAGGTCATGAAACCGGACAAAAAATCGGCGACACCACAATCCCCATGAACGACATCAATGAGGCCAAAAGAATTTTAGCGCAATAAGCTAAAAATTTTGCTCTCTGGTTTTGCTCAACACCAGCTTTGGAAAATCTTCTTTAATCTTGTTCAAATGCCATGCATTACGCGCCAAAAACACGTCTTGTCCGTTGTTATCAAGCGCAATATTCATCTGGTTCGTATCATAAAACTTTTTCCAAACCACCTTGTCGTCACAGTTTATCCAACGCGCGGTATAATATTGCGTCGGCTCAAACATCACCGGCAAACCAAACTCATTTTTGATACGGTCAGCCATAACCTCAAACTGCAAAACACCGACCACACCGACAATCCATTCCGAACCGACAATTGGCTTAAAAATACTAGCACCGCCTTCCTCGGCAATTTGTTTCAAAGCATCACCCAAATGTTTTGATTTCAATGGGTCAAGCGCACGAACAGACTTCAGCAATTCCGGCGCAAAACTCGGAATCCCCGTAAAATGCAGTTTTTCACCTTCGGTCAAACTGTCGCCAATCCTCAATTGACCATGATTAGGAATACCGATAATATCACCGGCATAAGCATCTTCGGCCAACTCTCGTTCTTGTGCCAAAAACATCACAGGAGTTGCCACTTTAAGAGGCTTTCCGTCACGCACTTGCGTCAGAGTCATACCGCGTTTGAAATGCCCCGAACAAATGCGCATAAAAGCAATGCGGTCGCGGTGTTTGGGGTCCATATTTGCCTGAATTTTGAAAACAAATCCCGTAACCTTATTTTCTTCCGGTCTAACATCTCTCTCCACCGCCGGTCGCGGCAAAGGCTGCGGTGCCAGCTCGTGCAAACCTTCCAAAACTTCCTTAACGCCAAAATTATTGATTGCCGAGCCGAAAAATACCGGGGTCAGTGCACCATCGAGATAGGCCTGCTTGTCAAAATTCGGGCAGAGTTCGCGCACCATTTCAACATCTTCGCGCAGTTTGGCAACTGCGTGTTGCGGCAACAATTTATCAAGCTTTTCATCATCCAACCCTTGGCAGGTTTCAATTGTGGCATTAATTTGCGACTTGTCGCCGGTTTTGTTCATCAAAATAAGCTGGTCATTAATCAAGTCATAACAGCCCAAGAAATCTTTTCCCATTCCAATCGGCCAACTTGCCGGCGTAACATCCAAAGCAAGAGTTTTTTCAATATCATCCAACAGCTCAAACGGATCTCTGCCCTCGCGGTCAAGTTTGTTGATAAAAGTAATAATCGGCACATTGCGCAAACGACAAACTTCAAACAATTTTTTGGTTTGGCTCTCAATACCTTTTGCAGAATCAATCACCATCACCGCCGAGTCGACCGCAGTCAGCACACGATATGTATCTTCAGAAAAATCCTCGTGCCCCGGAGTGTCCAAAAGGTTGAAAGTAATATCTTTATAGTCAAAATTCATTACCGAAGAGGCCACAGAAATACCGCGCTCTTGCTCAACTTTCATCCAGTCGGAACGAGCATGTCGGTTTTCGCCTCTGGCTTTTACGGCGCCGGCTTGTTGAATTGCACCTCCGAACAGCAACAATTTTTCGGTCAAAGTGGTTTTTCCGGCGTCAGGGTGAGAAATAATCGCAAAAGTTTTGCGAGGATTTATTTTTTCTGTCATTTCAATCGCTCAATATCTATTATTTTCAAATTTAAGCGGATAAAAACACATTTATTACAATTTTGCAAGACTTAATATCAAAACAGCAGCAACAGCAAAATACCAGCTATTGCATATAGAATTGCATACATCATATACCTGTTGAAAATTTTTTGAGCAATTTTTCCGCGATATATCAAAGGAAACAGTAAATAAACCAACAAATAAACACTGCCCCAAAAGCCAACAAATGTTTCATAATCATCACTGCCGAAAAAATATGATGTTGCCATCCCAAAAACAGCCGGAACAACCAAGATACCGGTTATAAAATAAACAATTTTTCTCATATCAATCCCTCTTAAATACAATCTAACAAAACCAAAATCCAAAGGCAACAAAAATATTGCCTTTGGA
>JAGCFG010000148.1 GCA_017650255.1 Alphaproteobacteria bacterium
CTTCTGGATTTTTATCTTGATTTAATTCGATTCGTGAAAGAGAAAGTAAATTTTCAATCAAAACCGTCATATATCTGGCTTGCTCGCTCATAATCTTCAAAAAAGCATCCCGCGACTTTTCATCATCTTTTGCGGTGGTCTGCAATGTTTCAATAAAGCCGGAGATAACCGAAAGAGGAGTTCTCAGCTCATGACTGGCATTGGCCACAAAATCTGATTGCATTTTTTCAATTTTAACATTTTTACTCAAATCATAAAGAGATATCACTGCAACTGTTCTCCCTTTAGAAATCCAAGGCAAACGTTTGATATGGGCATAAAGTTTTTTCTGAGGGGCATCCTCAATTATTGGCGATTTTACATAAAAAACGATATTTTCCGCATTGCTTTCTTGTCGCAAAACTTTTGCAACAGCATTGATAAAATTGTTTGAATTAAAAATTTTATCTACTGAATTTTCTTTTATATCATTCCCCAAAAGCCTGTAAGCTGAATCGTTTGCGCCCAATATAATTCCATTTTTATCAATCATCAAAATAGGGTCAGGCAAAGTATCAAGAACTGCAGTATCAGAAATTGTTTGTGCCTGCAATGCCTCGGCCTTATTGGTCCAAAAGTGGTGCATTTTATCAATAGCCTTAACAATATCTTGGGTCTCTTTTTCGTTGACTTGCCAGTTTTCTATCTGTTCAGGATTTTCCTGCGACAGACTGAAAATATACTTTTTCAACTGCTGCATCTCAAACGTAATTGGAAAAAGCCAAAACAAGTTAAAAACAATAACCGAAGAATATGCCATACCAGCAATGCTCGGTGATAGCAATTTCAGCGCAACCAAGACCAAAAAGACCAAAGAAGATGGAATAGAGAGCACTAAAACCCTTATCGCCAAATTCGGATCTTTTTCGATTCCAAATACCTTATCACGAGTTTTAAACATTGAATAAATCCTACAAAACAATGGACTGAAAGAGATTTTATTCTATAATGCGTTTAAATTTGATGAACAAAAAAAAGATATTTAAGATGTCAGAAACCGATAAAAAAAATATGACTCCCCTGTTAAAACAATATTTCGAGATAAGACAGGCCTATCCAGAATATATATTGTTCTTTCGTTTGGGCGATTTTTACGAAATGTTTTTTGATGATGCTATCAATGTTTCAAAAGCTCTGGATCTCACTTTGACCAAACGAGGAGAACTCGACGGCAAACCTGTTCCCATGTGCGGAGTTCCGTTTCATGCCTACGAGAGCTATCTTGCCAAACTTGTTAAACAAGGCTACAAAATAGCAATTTGCGAACAAATGGAAGATCCTGCCGAGGCAAAAAAGCGCGGCAACAAATCCATTGTGCAAAGAGATGTTGTCCGTCTTGTAACAGCCGGCACTTTGACTGAGGACAACCTCCTCAATTGCCGCAGAAACAATTATTTACTTTGTCTTTTCAAAAACAACAATTCCATAGGCGCATCTTGGCTTGATGTCTCTACTGGAGATTTTTATACTGAAGAATTGCCATTCAACGACAACAAAGAAGAGCAAAATAAACTCAACTCAATTTTATCGCGCTTATCACCGGTAGAAATTTTGCTTCCTGATAGCTATCTGCAAAGCAGGCATGTTTTTGAAATTTTTGCTGATTATCGCCCGCAAATGTCGGTTTTGCCCCAAGCCAGATTCAACGGCGAAAATGCTTTGCAAAATTTGCTGCAACACTTCAAAATCTCCAGCATGGAGGTATACGGCTCATTTTCCGGTGTCGAGATTACTGCCGCCGGCATTTTGCTTGACTATGTCAAAAACACCCAAAAAAGCCAAACTTTGCACATAGAAAAACCAATAAGAATAAGCAACAAAGAGGTTATGGAAATAAATGCCGCAACTCGCATAAATTTAGAGCTTATTTCTTCGGCATCAGCGGTCAAAAACAGCTCCCTGTTTGACATTTTGGACAACACAGCAACCTCTGTCGGCGCGCGCATGCTTTCAACCAGACTTCTCACGCCTCTGCTCAATGTAGAAGAAATTAACAAGCGCCTTGATGTCATACAATTTTTCATCGATAACACTTCCATTCGCTCGCGCTTTTTGAACATTCTAAAAGGCAGTGCCGATGCCGAACGTGCTCTCTCCAGACTGGTTGTCGGTCGCGGTGGTCCGCGCGATATGCAGGCAATAGGTTCGGTTTTATCGTTTTTGCCGAAGATAAAAAACATTTTGACCATAAATGCTGACGGCATTTTCCTAGATATCCCCGCCGCCGTAGATGAAATAATCAAAAAATTCGGCAATCACCAAAATTTGGTAGAAGAACTTGCCAAAGTTTTGGTGGACTCTCCGCCGCTTTTTGCGCGAGACGGAAAATTTGTTGCCAAAGGCTACTATCCTCCCTTGGATGAACTGCGTGAGCTGAGCGAAAATACCGACGGCGTAATCTCCAAAATGCAAAAAGAATATACCGAGGAAACAGGCATAACGAGCCTAAAGATAAAAAACAACTCTTTGATTGGATACTACATAGAAGTTCCGAGCAAGTTCGCGGTACAAATGCTGGAGAACAAAAAATTTATTCACCGCCAATCGGTGCTTAATTCTGTTCGTTTCACCACGGGAGAACTGAGCGATTTTGAAAGCAAAATTCGTTCTGCAAGCGAGAAAGCCCTGGCCATAGAGCTCCAAATTTACGACAATTTGCTGACACTCATCCGCGCTTCTGCCGACGACATTTCGCGCAGCATAAAAGCCATTGCAGAGCTTGATATCGGCGCAAGTTTTGCCAATCTTGCAATAGAAAAAAAATATTGCCGTCCAAAGGTCGACAACAGCCTGATTTTTGATATCAAAGAAGGGCGTCACCCTGTGGTCGAAAACAAACTCAGTCTAGAAAATCGGCAAGACTTTGTCGGCAACGACTGCCTTTTGGGCGAAAACAACAGCAATATCTGGCTTATTACCGGCCCCAATATGGCGGGAAAATCAACATTTTTGCGTCAAAATGCCCTAATTGCTCTGATGGCGCAAGCCGGTTTATACGTTCCGGCAACATCGGCTCATATTGGTGTTATCAGCAAACTGTTTTCTCGTGTCGGTGCCTCAGACGACTTGGCTCGCGGGCGGTCGACTTTTATGGTGGAAATGCTTGAAACTTCCGCCATTTTGAACCAAGCCGACGAGCGTTCTTTTGTTATTTTAGATGAAATCGGGCGCGGCACTGCAACTTTTGACGGGCTTTCAATTGCCTGGTCAGTGGTCGAACATCTGCACGAAATAAACCGCTGTCGCGCGCTTTTTGCCACGCACTACCACGAGCTGACATCTCTTGCCCAAAAGTTGAACAAAATGTCTCTACATTGCATGAAAACCAAAGAATATAACGAAGAAGTCGTCTTTATGCACGAGGTAATCGATGGCGCCGCCGATCGTTCTTATGGTATTCATGTTGCCAAACTTGCCGGTCTTCCTCCATTGGCGGTCAAAAGGGCAGAGCAGGTTTTGGCCTCAATCGAAAACGACAAGAAAAATTCCAACATAAAAGAACTCACTGACGATTTGCCGCTGTTTTCTGCGGTAAAAGTCGAAAAGGTGGAACCCAAAAAATCGCCGGCACTCGAGGCTTTGGAACAAATTAACCCCGATGCCTTAAGCCCGCGCGAAGCCCTAAATGAATTATATAAACTCAAGGAGATATTAAAATGTCAAAATTCTTAAAATTATTTACCATGTTTTTTGCCCTCACTTGTGCTAGTGCCAACGCTTACGAGGTCAACGACCCCGAAAACACTTTATTGCTGAAACTCAAAGACGGCGATGTCTTAATACAAATGTATCCCGATGTTGCTCCCAAACACGTCGCTCGCATCAAAGAGCTTGTCCGACAAGGCTTTTATAATGGTTTGAATTTTCACCGCGTGATAGAAGGTTTTATGGCACAAACCGGTGATCCGGCAGGCAATGGTACCGGCGGCAGCGGCAAAAACTTAAAAGCCGAGTTCAACAACAAACCCCACATCAGAGGTGCTGTCTCCATGGCCAGAGCTGCCGACCCCGACTCAGCCGACAGCCAGTTCTTTATCTGTTTTAAGGACTCGCACTTCTTGGACGGCAACTACACTGTTTGGGGACAAGTCATATCCGGCATGCAATATGTTGACAACATCAAACGCGGTGACGAGCGCAACAATGGCGCTGTTACCAACCCTGACAAAATTGTTTCCATGCAAGTTGTTGCTGACCTCAAAAAATAAGCCTCAACTCACCAAAACAACAAAACCCGAGGCGGCTATAATCAGCCGCCTTTTTTTGTGCAAAAAACTACCCATAGAATGCAAGAGGTAGTCGTTGCAAACTATGGATACTAGCCAAAGTTTCATTTTTCCGCTATTACATAAAAACAAAAAAGTTTAAAGGAGTTAGGAAAATGAAAACCATACACGACGATATATATCAGCGATTTCACGGCTTTAAGTCTGTGAAACGCGGATACAAAACACAAGGGGAAAGCGATTGGTATTATGTTGACCCACGTTACAAAGATGATGACGAAC
>JAGCFG010000013.1 GCA_017650255.1 Alphaproteobacteria bacterium
ATTTCTTTGCTCATGGTTTGCGGTGACATTTGGCTTATGGCGGGATTTTGCCGGCTGGTTTCCTCAACAATATTGCCGACAGTTTGTGTAAAAGGAACAGGTATAGTTGTGCTTTGAGAAAATGGAGCAGGTGTAGGACTGCTATCATAAATTGGGGCGCCCAGAGGATTGGGGGCATTTTGAGGTTGTTCGACAAGTGCGGCATTAAAAGTTCCGTTTGGTTGTTCGGCTTCGCCGAAAACCATTGTTTCGTCCTGTGGGGCAGCGGTGGTTTCTATAAGTTCTGCGGCATTGGCACCGGCGGCGATCAGGCTAGAAAATAAAATTTCTGCTATCATGATAAAATTCCTCCCGTTTTTGATGTGGTGATGAGGATTGTTTTTTCAAGGGAGAATTAAAATAAAAAAATAACCTCGATTTTGGTCGAGGTTATTTTTCTGGTTATTATTCTTTTATTTATTCTCTGCGGGAGCAGCTTCTGCGGTCGGAGTTTCTGCCGCAACAGGTTCTGTTTCTGCAGGAGCAGGAGCTTCTTCAGCAACAGGAGCAGTAGCTTCTTCTGTCTCGGCAGAAGAAGGAGCTTCTTCGGCAACAGGAGCTTGTTCTTCGTTTTGAGGTGCTGCTTGAGTGGTTGCAGGGAACCATGTATGTCTTACAACATCGCCAACGCGGATATTGTATTTTTGGACATCTCCGGCATTGAGTTCGAGAACGGCAGCAGGATTAAACGGCGGAACGATGAGTTGTGTTGACATTGGTTCGGCATTTTCGTATATCCAGAAGATGCTACCATCTTTGTCGATAAATACCATATCGAGAGGGATTTTTGTGTCTTTCATCCACATAGAAATGCGCTCTTTGATGGGACGCAAGTTGAAAAGCATACCTGAATTGGCATCAAGAGAAGTGCGGTTCATTAAACCTTTTTCCATTTCGGATGGGGTAACAGCCAACTCTACCTTATAGGCGACTTTTTCTCCATTTGGTCCCATAATTGAAAGGTCATCTTTTTTCACAACTTTTGAACAAGCTGCAAACATAATAACAATCAAAGCTAACTTAAGAAATTTATACATAACTTTTTCTCCGGATAAAATTTGTAATCTGAAGAAAATTTACTAAACAAATTTGTTCTTGTCAATGTACAAATTTTACTGTATAAAATCTTTGTTAACGGGAGAGGTTGCAATGAGTGTTATGAAAATTGTGCTTTTGGGAGCGTGTTTTTTGCTTAATGCATGTGTGCAGAGTAATGATGGGCGCGATCCTTATGTGGAAGAACATTATAAACCCATGCACAAGATAAAATCGGCCGATGTTATTTTGTCTGATAGTGAAAATGCAAAATATGGCAATGCTGATAAAAGCATTTTTGAAAGCACTAAGAATCCGATTGTGATAGAGGAAGAAAATAGTAAATTTTTGCAAGATAATAAATTGCTTACCGGTGCAGTTGATAAAAATATGCCGGTGACTGTAGAATATACAAATTCCGGTGCAAAAGCTGTAAACTATCAAATATCTACAATTTTGTTTGATAACGGTTTATCTTCTGTTGATCCGTCTTATAAAGACGAGCTTGCAAATATTGCCAAAATTGTAAAACAAAAAAATGCAAGAGTTTTTGTATATGGCTATGCTTCTTCAAAAATAGGGAAAACTTCCGTTGAAAGACAGAAAAGAGTTAATTTTGAAATGGGAACCAAAAGAGCTGAAAGTGTTGCAAATGTATTGATAAAATTGGGCGTGAAAAAAGATAGTATTGTGACTGTTTCGCTCGGAGATACAAAACCGCTGTACAGTGAGACAATGGCTGACGGAGAGCGTTTGAATCGCAGAGCAGATATATATATAAGTTATTAGATGATGGGGGAATGATTGGAATTTGATACCGTAAATAACAGGTCTTTGAACGGAAATATATGGAAGTTTGCCGATGTTGATGAGCGCAAGGCAGAGCTGATTGCGCAAAGATATGGTTTTTCGTCGTTGTTGGCAAAGCTTTTGGTATTGAGAAATATCAGTCCGGATGATGTTCCGTATTTTGTGGACCCAAAATTGCAGAATTTGATGCCTGATCCTTATGTGATGAAAGATATGCAAAAGGCGGCGGAGAGAATTGCTGAGGCTGTTATTAACAAAGAAAAAATTGCGATTATCGGGGATTATGATGTTGACGGAGCAACTTCTTCGGCAGTTTTGAAGTTGTTTTTGCAAGAAGTTGGAATTGAGCCGATGTTGCATATCCCTGAAAGAGACGAGGGATATGGTCCCAGTGTTAAGGCGGTTGATGATTTTTGTGCTCAGGGAGCCGATTTGTTGATTACGGTTGATTGCGGAACCTCGGCTTTTGAGACTTTTGCGCATGCGACAGAAAAAAATTTACCGGTAATTGTGCTTGATCACCACGAGGCAGAGGTTAAGCTGCCGGAGGTTTATGCTTTGGTCAATCCCAAAAGAATTGATGAAAGCGACGATTATCCATCTTTGAAGTATATGGCAGCGGTCGGTGTAGTTTTTATGACTGTGGTGGCAATTAATCGTTGTTTGCGGCAAAAGAAATTTTTTGAAGGCAGAAATAATGTTGATTTGCTAAAGTGGCTGGATTTGGTTGCGCTTGGAACGGTTTGTGATGTGGTGCCGCTTTTAGGGTTGAACAGGGCTTTTGTGCGGCAGGGGCTGACTGTTATGCGCCAACAACATAATTTGGGTATTAAATCTCTGATTAATAGGGCATCCATTACCGAGCCGGTAACAAGTCATCATCTAGGATATTTTTTAGGGCCGAGAATTAATGCCGGCGGCAGGGTTGGAGATTCTTCTTTGGGGAGCAGGTTGCTTTGTGCACAAAACAGTGTTGAGGCTGATAAGCTCGCTGAGGATTTGGATAATTTTAATATGCAACGTAAAGATGTTGAGGCTTATGTTTTGTTGCAGGCAATTGAAATTTTGGAGGGACAACCG
This sequence comes from Alphaproteobacteria bacterium, assembly GCA_017650255.1. Classification (GTDB taxonomy): domain Bacteria; phylum Pseudomonadota; class Alphaproteobacteria; order RF32; family CAG-239; genus JAFUYI01. The sequence continues at coordinate 2,965 of JAGCFG010000013.1, forward strand.
CAAAAATATCCCATGGCTTTTGTATATGGAAAAGATTGGCATCAGGGAGTTGTGGGAATTGTGGCAGGTAAGTTGAAAGAAAAATATAATCTGCCGGCTTTTGTGATGTCGATTGAAGATGACGAAGTTAAAGGTTCGGCGCGTTCGGTTTCTGGTCTTGATTTGGGAGCTTTGATTATGGCCGCAAAGGAAAAAGGCATTTTGACCAAAGGAGGCGGACATACAATGGCTGCCGGTTTCTCTTTGAGAGAAGAAGATATTGAGAATTTTAGAGAGTTTGTCGGCGAATATATTAAAAACAGTTTGAAAAGTGATGGAATTGTTCCGGTTTTGGATGTTGATGCAGCTATCAGTGTCGGGGCAGCAAATGTTGAGCTGTTGGACAAATTGCAGTTGTTGGAGCCTTATGGTGCAGGAAATCCCGAACCGAAACTGATGCTCGCGAATGCAATGTTGACTCGTTCTGATGTTGTAGGGGCAGGGCATGTGCGTTGTGTTTTGTCGTCTCTGGGGGCAGATACAATAAAAGCTATGGCTTTTCGTTGTGCGGACAGTGAAATGGGAAAGGCTCTTTTGAACGGAAGAGGAAAAATGTTTAATTTTGTCGGTGTGCTGCACCGGGATAATTGGCAAGGGCGTAATCAGGCGCAATTTATTATTGATGATGCGATGGAGGTATAAATGGCAAAAAAACATTCTAAAAATGCTTATAAAAGGGCGGAAAACATAAAAAATATCCGCCGTACTCAGAAAAAAGTTGAGGAGCAAAAGGGATTTATGAAGCTTGGGGCAAAGCTGAGAGCATATTTCTTCACCGGTGTGCTGGTTACGGCGCCGGTTGCCATGACTTTTTATGTTGCATA
>JAGCFG010000149.1 GCA_017650255.1 Alphaproteobacteria bacterium
ATTTGGTTTGGTTTTTCAGCTTGTGTTGTCGGTGCAGCGGTGTTTTTTGCAACACTTACTCTGACCGAGCAGTTGCTGATGTTTTCGGTGGTTTCGGCGATTTTTGCGGTTTTTGGTTTGTATGTGTATCGCAAGATTATGCAAAGGGTAAAGGCACCGAAAAGTGCTCAGAACTTGAATAATTTGGCAGCGCAATACGTAGGACGCAGTTTTAAGTTGGTGCAAGAGGTTGTCGAGGGGCGCTCAAAAGTTGCGGTCGGCGATACGGTTTGGATTGTGGAATGTCCCGAAAACTTAAAGGCGGGCGAATTGGTTAAAATAACCGGTGTCCGTGACGGAGTTGTGCTTGTTGCCGAAAAAGCCGACAAGTAGTCGCATCGCTTTTATATAACAATATAACAAAGAGCCTTTACGGCTCTTTTTTTGTGGGAAATTTTTATGAAAAAGATAAAAGATTATAATTCTGATTATGCCAAGAAAATTGTTGAGTGGTTTCGCGATGCGCCGTTGTTTGTTGATGAGACAAGAGAAGTTTTTAGCAAAAAAACTGACAGGGCAGAGCTGATAACCGAAAGGATTGCTGCGCCTTGTCCGACGGTTGTGAGGTTTGCAGAAAATTTGGGAGTTACAATTGATAGAGTGCTTTTTTGGCGTGATAATGATAAGGATTTCGCGGCAGCTTATGAGCAGGCAATGTATTTTCAGGAAGAGTGGCTGATGAATGCGGCTGGGTTAGGTTTTTATAATTCTTCGATGTCGATAATGGCTTTGAAGGCAAATCACGGTTGGGCAGAAAAAAACGAGAAACAGCCGTTTAGGGAAGAGTTGAAACAAGTACTTGTTGAGTTTGTTAAAGGAAAGGAGAAAAATTTTGAAAAAAGTTACAGCGAAGATACCGGAAATCTTTTCTCCATTAATGAAACAACATTATCGGATTAAGTTTTTTTATGGGGGAAGAGGCGGCGGTAAAAGTTATGCTTTTGCGGACAGCCTGCTTTTTTTGGGGAGAAACAAAAAATTGTTTGTGGCTTGTCTGAGGGAAATTCAGGACAGTATAAGAGATTCCGTTTATAAACTTTTGTGCGACAGAATTAAATTTTATGGTTTGTCAGATTATAAAATTTTTGCAGACAAAATAGAAAATAAGTTTACGGAGACGGTTTTTATTTTCAAGGGTTTGCGAGAGCAAGATGCGCAAAAAATAAAGTCACTTGAGGGTGTTGATATTGCGTGGATTGAAGAAGCTCAGACAATATCGGCACTTTCGTGGGAGGTCTTGGAACCGACAATCAGAAAAGACGGTTCGGAGATTTGGATATCTATGAACAGATTGTATGAAAACGATGCTTTGTGGTTGGCAGTGGCGGCAAATCCAGACGAGCGTACTTTGGTGATTAAGGCAAATTATTATGACAATCCTTTTTGTCCGGAAGAGATGATTTTGCAGGCAAAAAAATGCCGGCAAAAAAGTCCGGAAAATTATGCGCATATTTGGCTTGGTGAACCAATCAGGCAAGATAACAACTGTTTGATAAAAAGTGAGATTTTGCGCCGAGCTTTTGAGCAAAATATTGCATCAACGACATCTCCTTTGGTTATTGGGCTTGATATTGCACGGTTTGGTGATGATAAAACGGTTTTTTGTTTTAGAAAAGGGCGATGGTGTTATCGGTTTGAGAGTTATGAAAACAAGAGCAATGTAGAAGTGGCAAATTTGGCAACCAATTTTATTTTGTCGTATCATCCATACCGAGTTTTTATGGATGTCGGAGGACAGGGGGCCGGAGTTTTTGATATTTTGAAGGACAGAGGATTTAATGAGATTATAAGGGGTGTTTATTTTGGTGAAAAAGCTATTAGAGATGAGCGCTATTTTAATCGTCGTGCAGAGATGTGGGGAGAGATAGTCGAGTGGCTTGAAAAAGCTCCATATCCTAAGCTGCCGGATGATGATGATTTGTATAATGAGCTGACTTCGGTGAGAAAAGATTTTGATGGCAAGGGACGGCTTAAGTTGGAAGGAAAAGCGGAGATAAAAAAGCGTTTGGGACGTTCTCCGGACAAGGCTGATGCTTTGGCTTTGACTTTTGCAGAGCCTGTTTTTGAGGGAAGAACACCGCAAATATATGGACATAAAGAGGTTTGTGTCGAAGATATTTTTAATGATGCTGCCAAAATGCAAACAGGATGGTAGTTTTTTTATGACACAACAGGCCGCAAGACATGCGGCTTTTTTTATAACCTACGCTCTTAACAGGAGCGTTTTTTTATAACCAAGTCGCAAAGTGCGGCTTTTTATCGGAAAGGAGAAAAAATTGATACAAGCGCTAATGGACAGGGTGTTTGTCAGACTGCCGCCGGTGCAGGAAAAAACTGATGGCGGTGTGATTATCTGTGATGAAATTTGTCAGAACAGGACAACCGGTGAAGTTATTTCGGTCGGAGAAGATGTGAAGTCGGTAAAAACCGGAGACAGAATTTTATTTCATGTTTTTGATGAGCTGCCCACGATAGAAAAAGATGTAGTGGCGGTGAGAGAATGTAGTATTTTAGGAGTTTTTGAAAATGAATGATATAGAAGAAAAAAAGTTGCTGAGTGAGTGGTTTGCAAAAATTGCAGCTGCTGAAAAAGAGTATCAACCATATTATGATTTGGTTGATGAAACCAGAAAATTTTATAAAGATGATAAAAATTCTTCTTCCGGAAGATATAATATTTTTTGGTCAACGATAGAAACCTTGAAGCCTTTTTTATATTTTAAGCAGCCACAATTTTATATTGAACGACAGAACAAAAGTGCCAGCAAGGCAGAACGTGCGGCTTGTGCAATTTTGGAGAGAGCGTTGGCTTGGAATTTGGCACAATTTGATTTTGACAGTGTTATAAAATATGCCAGAAATGATTTTTTGATTTCCGGCACGGGAGTGCTTTGGGAGCAATATAAGCCAGAGTTTTCTGAGACAATAAATCCTCTTAATCCTTTGGAAACATTAACAATTAAGAAAGACGAAAAAGTTGAGTCGATTTATGTTGATCCGAAAGACTTTGTTGCTGATTGCACAAAAAAAGGTGTTTGGGAAGAGGTCGAGTGGGTGGCCAGAAAAATTTATATGAATGCTGAAGATGTAAAAGAAACTTTTGCGGCAGATGGTATAAGAATTAAAGGCGATATTTTGATTTATGAAGTTTGGGACAAGAGGAGCCGTAAGGTTTATTGGCTTTCAAAAGCTTATCCAAACAAGTTTTTGAAAGTTAGTGAAAATGCTTCTGGAGTGCAAAACTTTTTCCCCTGCCCGAAGCCGATTTGGGCAACTCAGACCAACGACAGTGTTATTCCAACGCCTGATTATTGTTTGATTAAGGAATTGCTTTCGGAGTTGAATGGGATTAACAACCGTATGAAGTTGACCATGCAGGCTTTAAAAGTGAGCGGTGCTTACGATAATTCTTTTCCGGAGCTGGCCGATATTTTGAGCAAAGATGTTACACTTGTTTCTGTTTCTGATTTTTCAAAATTGCGCGAGAGCGGCGGTATCAGAGGGATTATAGATTTTGTGCCGCTGGAACAATATGTTGCGGCTTTGGAACAGCTTTCACAACGCAGACAAGATGTAATAAATAATATTTTTGAGATTACCGGTGTATCGGATATTATGCGCGGCAGTTCAAGCGGAACAGATACGGCAACAGCGATTATCAAAAAGACAAATTTCGGCACATTGCGCAACCAAGACCGTCAGAATGATATGCAGCGATTTATCAGAGATTTGTTGAGGATTAAGGCGGAGATTATCTGCGAATATTTTTCTGAAGATAAATTGGTTTCATTTTTGCCAGAGGAGCAGAAAAATGAACAAGGATTGGCGACAGAGGCTGTGCGTTTGCTGAAAACGGAAAAATTACGCGGAATGTTTTTTAGTGTGGAGACGAGCAATGTTATCAATCAGGCTGAAGAAAACGCGACCATGCTTACGGCCGTAAACAATTTGGGCAAAATTGTACAAGAGGCGTTGCTAACAGTTTCTACACAGCCAAAGTTGCTGCCGTTGTATAGAAGTATGGTCGAGGCCATTGTTTCTACCATGCCGAGAGGACGTTCTTTTGAGGCAGTTTTGGAAGGTGTGTTTAACGGCATTGAAAAAGAATTGCAGGAAGATGGTATGCAAAATCAATTTTTGTTCGGGGCAAATGAAAATGCTGCGAACAATTTTGGTCAGAATGTTCCGAATGTTAAGCAGATTATCGAGCTGCAGAAAAATGCCCTGAAAGACAAAGAGTTGAATGTAAAAGCCAAAATTGAGGCTGATAAAATTGCTTTAGCCAACAAGGAGCTGCAGATTCAACAAGAAGAAAAGCTCCAAGAAAAAGATTGAGGAGTGATTATGACTTATTTTTCAAAACAATGGACGGAGGCTTTGGAGCTTCCGGATGGTAGTATTGCCGAGTGTGCTCAAGATGTTGACAGATATCTGAAAGAAAACAATTTGAGCCCAGCCGGTGATTTTTCGGATGCCTACCGCCGAGAGGTTAAGTTTGCTCGGGAACAGGCAGTACGCAAAGATTTTTTTGCGGAGTTTATTAATAATTATAAAAGGAGAATATGGAATGCAACAGACAACCAGAGAAATACTGGAGCAAGAGTTTGCAAAACACAACGATAAAACCATGAATGAAGAGGGAGCAGAAGTTGAAAACGCAACAGTCGTGATGGCTGATGACGGTTTTAATGAGGCTCCAGTTGCTTATGTCGGAGAGATAAGAAACAGTTTTCATGGTTTGCCGCTTGATGTTCGCAAATATATTTGTGAAAGAGAGGGAGAAATTGAAAAAACTATCTCTCAGATGAAAGAAGAACTCAATGCCAAGCATTTTATTGATGATGCTTTTGACCGCAAGGGTTCAAAAAGAGGTTTTAAGACTGCAAAAGATTGGATTGAACATTTGATTTTGGCAGAAGATCTTATTGAACAAAAGCCAGCTGAAGTTTTGCAGTTTTTGGGTAAGGTATATGGAATTGATATCGGTATGCCTCATGATGAAGCAAAAGTTTTGCAGGTTTGCGTGGGCAATTCGGCAAAAGCAGATGCTTTGATGCACGATATCGAGAGACTTTTGGCCGAAGTTTCGGTTTTGCGATTGAATTTTGAAGCAAAAGCAAGGAGTGATGCTGAGATTTTGGCAAAAGCAGAAGAGGCAAAAGCGGCAAAAGAAGCCGCTTTTAATGTCTCCGGACATCGCAAAAGTGATGATGAATACAAAGAATTGACAACCAGAGAAATGCTGGAACGTCAGTTCGCACAATTGAATAATGATTAGGTTAATTTTTTGAAAAGGAAAATAAAATGGCAAATTCTAACTATAATGATATTTTTACAAGCACGTTGGAAAATCGCAGCGGACAGCTTGCAGATGTTGTCTCCAAAAGCAATGCTTTGCTGAGACGTTTGCAAGAAAAAGGTCACAATCGCAGTATTTCCGGCGGTTCTAAAATTGTGGAAGAGCTAGAGTACGGACAAGGCGATATGACTTGGTATTCCGGCTATGATACAATTCAATATACTCCGAAAGATTTGTTCAGCGCGGCAGAATATTCTTTGAAACTTTGTGCTGTTCCGGTTGCAATTTCGGGAGAGGACTTGCTTAAAAATTCCGGACAATTTCAGATGATGGATTTGTTTGAAAAAAGAATTGAAAATGCAGTCAAAACCATGAGCAACAAAATGTCCGAGGCCGCATATGGTGACGGAACCGCATCAAGCGGAAAAGCAATCGGCGGTTTGCAGCTTTTGGTTGCAGATACTCCAACCACGGGAACTGTCGGCGGTATTAACCGTGCAACTTCCGGCAACGAGTTTTGGCGCAACAAATCAACCACTGCCGATAGTGCTTTGACCAAAGATACTATTCGTCCGGCAATGGACAAGATGTATATGTCTTTGACACGCGGCGTTGACAAACCGGACCTGATTGTTACCGGCACTGACTTGTATGCTTTGTTTGAAGAGTCTTTAGTGGCTCAACAGCGCTTTGCTGATAACAAATTGGCTGATGCAGGGTTTGAGGCTTTGCGTTATAAAGGAGCAGATGTTGTTTGTGACGGCGGTCAAGGTAGTGCTTGTCCTGATAACAAAATGTATTTCTTGAATACAAATTATTTGTATCTGCGTTCTCACCAAGATCGCAATATGAAAGTTATCGGGGGTGAGAGATTGGCCGTAAATCAAGATGCCATTTACAAAATTATCGGTTGGGCAGGAAATATGACTATGAGCAATGCTCAGCTTCAGGGCGTTTTGATTGATGCAGCCGAAGAGGAAAATCAAGGCTAAGATTAAAAAATAATAAAATGATATGAACAATGGGCGGTTCTTGCAAAAAAAGAGCCGCCCTTTATGAAAAGGAAATAAGTCTATGGATTTTGCAACTTTTGAAAAATTTGCTAACAATGTCAATTCTGAAGATGGCGTAATTGCGCGTTTTTATGACAGAGTGGTAAAAACAGATAAGCTGACCGAGGATGGTCTGCCGAAATTTAAGCTGGTTTGTTTTTGCGAGATTAGGATTAAGGATAATAATTCTGAAATTTATGACCAACCAGCGACAAAGGAAAAAATAAGGCGTTTCCCGAGAGAGTATGAACTTTATAAAATTTCAAAACAACAGGCGGAAGATGGGACACCTTTGGAACAATTTGCTTTTTTGGACGGGGCAGAAATAGAAACTTTGAAAATGCGCGGAATTTTTACCGTGGAAGGATTGGCCGCTTTATCACAAGAAAAAGCAGATGAGTTGTCTTTGGGCAAAGAGAAAGATTTGGCATATAAATTTATGCAACGAGCAAAAGGAAACCTTAGTTTGGCCGAGTGGCAGGAAAAAGAAGAACAATATTTGGATAAAATCAGCTTGCTTGAGAGCAAATTGGAAAGTTTGCAACAACAGATAAAAATGGGGAGAAAAAATGAAAAGTATTCTAGAGATTTGTCAAGACGCCGCTAGTTTGGCTTGTATTCAGGCACCGACAACTTTGTTCGATGAAGGTAGTCAAAACAGCAAGATTTTTCTGAGTGTTGCCAGAGATGCGCTTAATGGACTTTTGCGCGTTGGAGATTGGCAAGAATTGACAAAGGATGGCTGTTTGGTGACGATGAAAGGTAAAAAGGACTATTTTATCAAAGCTTTTTGTCCGGATTTTTTCCAGCTTTTGAATAATACCGTTTTTATAAAGGACAAAAATGAAAAGGTTATCGGTTCAATCAGACCGGAACAGTGGCAAAGAGAAAAGTTTTTCGGAAACAGCGATTTGGGAATTAAGTTCAAAATTCAAAATTCGATGTTTCGGTTTTTGCAAGAGCCTCCCGAGGGAGTGAAAATTGTTTTTCAATATCGTTCGGCCAATGTGGTTTTTGACAGTGGAATGTTTGTTGAAAAGACAGAGATTACAAAAAACAGTGATATTCCGATTTTTGATGAATATTTGGTGAAATTGGCTATTCGCTGGCGTTTGCAAGAACGCAACGGACAGTCTTATGATGAAGAATTTGCGGAATATCAGAAGGAATGCCGCAAATGTTTTGGTGCAGGACTTTCTACCCGCGACATAAGTTTGTCAGGTGGAGTTAAAAATATCTCTGAGGGAGGAATTGTGTATGTCGGATCGGAAAATTAACAGAGCTCAGAATTATATTTTGCCTTCGCCTATCGGCGGACTTAATAGGAGAGACAATTTTGATGCAATGGCTGTAGATGATGCGATTGTGATGGACAATTATTATCCTTCTGAGACAAGCGTATGTTTGCGAAACGGTTATCGGTCTTATGCTTTGGAGAATGCTGATTTATCGGTAGAAACACTGATAAATTTTTGCAATCCTGAAAATAGCCGTTTGTTTGCAGCTACAGACGGCAAAATTATTGATGTTACCAGCGGTGGCGACAGTGTTGTTGTGCAAAATTTGCATGGAAACGTTTGGAGCTATGTGCAGTTTAGGGGGCGTTTGTTGTTGGCGAACGGAGAAGATAATCCTTTGTCATATTATAAAAATGCATTGGGAGATTGGGTTTGGCAGCAAACAAGTTTGAGCGGTGATAATCTTGTTGCAAGCAGTCTTTGCAAAATTGCGGTGTCTAAACAGAGAGTTTTTTATGTTGAAAAAAATTCGTTGTCTTATTGGTATTCTGACGGTGTGGGAGAAGTTGAAGGAACTTTGAACAAAGTTGATTTATCTTTTTTTGCAACGAGAGGCGGTTATCTTACAGCGATTGCATCTTGGACATTGGATGGAGGACAAGGACTTGATGATTTGACGGTGTTTATAACCTCGGAAGGAGAAGTTTTTGTTTATTCGGGAAATAATCCCAGTGATGCGGATGACTGGAAATTGAAAGGCAGATATTTTATCAGCAGACCTGTCGGAGATAATTGCGTTGTGCAATATCAGGGGGATATTGTTTTGATTTGCGAAGAAGGCTATGTACCTTTGAGTTCTGTTCTAAAAATTGCGGACACTGGTGCAAGCTCCGTTGCTTATAGTGACAAGATAAGAGGTTTGGTCTTATCGAGAGTAAAAAACGGTAAAAATCTTGCAGGTTGGCAAGGAATTATTTATCCGCGCGGCGGGTATGCGATATTTAATGTTCCGTGCGGAAAACAGTTTGAGCAACATGTAATAAACATGAGTTCTGGTGCTTGGTGCAGGTTTGTTGGCATAAATGCGTTATGCTGGTGTTTGTTTGAAGGACGGTTGTATTTTGGTGCGGAAAAAGGGGTTTATCTTTTTGATGAGGGTAACTCTGATAACGGAGCGGCAATTTTAGGCTGTGTTCATCAGGCATATGGTGATTTGGGAGCATCTAATTTGAAAAAAATTTTGATGCTTAATCCAAGAACAAAAAGCACATCTCCGTTTTTGCTCAATATATATACCAATACAGATTTTAACGACGAAGAAAAAGAATATGTCGAAAATGTCGGCGGCGGTCTGGGAAGCAAATGGAATTTGAGTAAGTGGAGCTGTTTGTCAAATCCGGTTGGGACAAAATGGGGAACTCTCAAACACAGAATTCAGAGTCAGTGGATTGGCAATATTGCAACAGGTTTCAAGGTTTCGGTTGTTTTTAAGACCAAGACCAACGGAAATGCGATTGAATGGTATAATACAGGAATTAGGTTTGAACAGGGAGGCGGTGTTGTCTGAGCTGGTTTATGACGGAAAATTGCAAACGGCTCGTTTGTTGGCGCAAAAACTGGGGTTGCCGATGGATGAGTTTGTCGACGGGTTTGTTTTTAATATTGTTCGTGATGGTTTGTGCATGGGTACGGTGGCTTATAATGACTATCGTGTAAATGATTCTGCATGGATAAGCATTTGGACTTTGAATAAAAAATGGTGCAGTGCAAAAATTTTGAAACAGATTTTCGGTGTGGCATTTGATGCTTTGAAATGCAGAAGAATTAATGCGCTTATTTGTTGCGATAATTTGTCCTCGATATCTTTGGCCAAAAGGTGCGGATTTGTTGAGGAAGGGAAAATGCATGCATATTATCAAAACGGCAAAGATGCTTATGTTTTGGGAATGTTGCGTGATGATTGTAAATTTTTGAAAGGAAAGGAAAAGAAAAATGTCTAGCGGATTTAAGGCTGTGGGAAAATTGTTGGGAGCAGGAGGAAGCAGTACTTCTCGTTATAGCTCGGAAAACAATATTTTAGATTATTTGAAAAATTATGATACCTCTACCTATGATAATACGGTGCAGAATTTGTTAAATAATGCTTATAATATGAGCCAAAATGTAAATAATATGGGAAATTATGTTTTTTCGGTTGACGGGTCTGATGAGGCGCGAAAAAGAGCAGAGAATGCGACGTATAATGCTTATACGAGTTTGTTGGCGCCGGAGTTTGAAAGACAAACAAATAATTTGGAAACAAGGCTTCAAAATCAGGGCATAGGGGTTGGAACAGATGCATATAATAATGCAATGAATACTTTGCTCAAAAACCAAAATGACAGTTATAATAATGCGGCTTATAATTCTGTTTTAGCGGGACAAAATGCTTATAATCAGAGTTTGAACAATGCTATCAGTGCAGGAAATTTTGCTAATGATGCACAAAAAAATTATTTAAGCCAGATTTTGGCGCAATTGCAAAATTCGTATTCCGGATATGATAATGCCATGAATATTTATAATATTCAACACGCTTCAGATTCCAGAATAAGTGATGCAAAGCAGGCAAATTCAGCTGCGCAGACAAAAGCCGGACAAGATTTTGTAAGCGGTGCTTTGAGCTCGGCGGCGATGTTGTTTTCGGATATAAGATTAAAAGAGAATTTGCGCGAAGTAGGCAAACTTTATAACGGTTTGAGTGTTTATTGTTTTAATTTTGTGGGCTCAAAAGTTTCGCAATTGGGGTTGTTGGCGCAAGAAGTTGCCGAGGTTAAGCCTGAGGCTGTTTTTGAGGATGAAAACGGTTATTTGATGCTTGATTATGATTTGGCGGTTGAGCCTGTTGCAGGTGCAGAGAAATCAAAGTAGGGAGAACCAATAATGACAGGTATGATGACAAGAAATGGTATTTTGATAAGGCAGGGTGACAGTTATGATATTGCCATGCATTTCAAAAGCAAAAACGGCGATGATTTTGATATTAGCGGTGCGCAGATTAGTTTTAATGTCAAAAATGAAAGTGCTTTGCTGTTTGCCATTGCCGGAGAGTTGGTTGAACCCAAACGAGGTAAGGCGCTGATTAAAATTTTGCCGCAGCATACAAATATTGATGCAGGTAAATATGAGGCAAATATCAAGATTGTATTTGCTAATGGTGATGTTCATACAATTTTTCCGCAAGATATTACGCAAAATGCTGTGTTTGAAATTTCGGAA
>JAGCFG010000150.1 GCA_017650255.1 Alphaproteobacteria bacterium
TATCGCTTTTTTCCAAAACCAAGGCGCTGGAAGAAAAAATAGATACTTACCACGATAAACTTATCGATTCTGCCAATCTATTCGACAAAGCAATTAAAACCTTTCTTTTTTCCGACAATAGAGACGAACAAGCCTCTGTTACCAAACAAAGTAAAAAAATTGAACATAATGCCGACGAACTGCGTCGTGATATAGAAAACCAGCTTTATGCCCAAAATTTATTGCCCAACCTGCAAGCCGATATATTGCAGCTTGTCGAAAGTTTGGATAAAATCAACAACCATATCGATGAAGTTATCTATAAATTTTATGTTGAACAACCGGAAATCCACGAAGAATTTAAACCCAAATTAAAAGAACTTGGCCAACAAGTTGCCAACTGTTGCGAAAATATGGCCATAGCCTCACGCGCCTTCTTCAAAGACATCAGCATTGTACGTGACTACACTCATAAAGTGTATTTAATGGAACAAGAGTCAGACCGTACATATAACGACTTGAAAAAAGCAATTTTTGCATCAAAACTCTCTCTTGCCAACAAACTCCAGCTCGACATTCTCATAACAGAAATTGCCGAAATTGCCGATATAGCCGAAGATTGCGCCGATGAACTACTAATATTCACTATAAAAAGAGATATCTAATGTTAGGATTCTTACTATTTTTAAGCAGCGGACTTTTTTTAGGCTGGTCACTGGGTGCAAACGACGGAGCAACCATTTTTGGAACAGCCGTCGGCTCCAAAATGCTAAAATTTAAAACAGCAGCATTGACCGCAACAGCATTTGTTATAATAGGTGCAGTTTTTGCCGGTAGCGGAACATCTTCAACCCTCAATAAACTCGGAACCATAAATGCCGTTGCCGGTGCCTTTATGGTCGAACTCTCTGCCGCCATCACCGTATATTTAATGGTGCGCACAAAAATAATTACATCAACATCACAGGCCATTGTCGGAGCCATTATCGGTTGGAACTTTTACAGCCTCAAAGCAACAAATTACGCTCTTTTTTCCACCATTGCCGCAACTTGGGTAATCGGCCCTGTTTTAGCCAGTTTTTTCGCAATTTGCATATATTATATCTTAAAATCTTTCGTAAAAAAATGCAAAGTATCACTCCTAAAACAAGACGCCTATATCCGAATTGGCCTCATTTTATCCGGTGCTTTTTCCGCCTATGCTTTGGGGGCAAACAACATTGCCAATGTAATGGGAGTTTTTATTCCTAGCAACTTGCTACAGCCACTACCCTTGCCATTTGGTCTATCACTGTCTTCCACACAAGTTTTATTTCTAATCGGAGCCATCGCCATCGGCACAGGTATATTTACCTATTCTCAAAAAAATATTGACACAATCAGCCGTAACATCACCCAAATCAGCCCCTTTACTGCATGGATTGTCATAATTTCTCAATCACTGGTTCTTTTTATATTTGCTTCAACATCACTACACAACTTCTTGCTTGCACACAATCTGCCAACCATCCCTCTTGTTCCTGTTTCAAGTTCACAGGCTACTATAGGAGCAATTATGGGAATTGGCTTGCTTAAAGGCGGCCACTGCATAAACTGGCGGCTCATTTCACGCATGATAACAGGATGGATAGCTACTCCGCTCATCAGTGGTATCATTTGTTATATATCACTTTTTGTAATTGCCAATGTTTTCGGATTACAGGTTTATAAATAAGTCTAATCTCGGTGGTAAGGGTGACCGGCAATAATTGTCTGAATTCGATAAATTTGCTCCATCAAAACTGCCCTCATCAATATATGCGGCAAAGTCAATTTTCCAAAAGACAAAACCAAATCAGCCCTATCGCGTGTTGACTGCAAATGCCCGTCAGCTCCTCCAATCAAAAAACAAATTTCCGAACAACCATTTATCTGCCAATTTTCAATTTTTTCAGCAAGCTCACGGCTGCCGATATTCACGCCCCGCTCATCCAAAACAATCACTTTTGCGCCCTGCGGAATTACCGATTGCAAATATTTTGCCTCTTCCTCTTGGTTAGTATTATCTGCTTCTTTAATCATAACATCCCAGCCGGAGCGCTTTATATACTCATCAATCAACATTTTTTCCGGCGAATTTTTTTTACATTTTCCTATGGCTGCAATAACAATTTTCATATTTTCTTCCTCACAATTTTATTGCATTTTTAAACATCTATGGTATAAAGACGGCAATAAATCGACATTATTCATCAAAATTATTATAACATGGAAAAATTAAAAAATTTCTTTAAAAAACTGTTTTGCAAAAAAAACAGCAAAACAGGACTGGCCGTGATATTATGTGAACTCCCGGCCCTCATTGTCCACCCCTTTGACTTGATGGAAAGTCTGGGAATTGCAATCGCTTACAACACAAAAAAGCCGGTTGCAATTAACAGTGACGAACTCTTGCAGTTTGCCCTGTATGACAACCAGGACGAATTCATCGGAACCTTTTTCGGAGTTGAAAGAGAAGGCCGTTACTTCGGCAACATCATCGGCTCAGACGAAATCATCGCCTGTGACAAAGAAACTTTCAAACCCAAAACCACCGACGAAATCGTGTACCCCATGGACAAGGGCTACACTTTGGTAGCAAAATTCAAAAGTCCGGAAATTTTTCCGATAGAGTTTCGCCACAACAAAATCGCAGTCCACAAATTCGATGAGGAAACAACAATTTGTCAGGCATTAGATTACGCGCTTGCCTACACAGAATGAAAAAAAAGCAGCTTTCTCTAAAACTAAAGAAAGCTGCTTTTTCGTTTGGAATACAAAACTATTCCTCTCTCATATTGGCAATAGCCTGCCACATTTTCTCAAGATTATAAAAATTTCTGACTTCCGGACGAAAAATATGAACAATCACATCATAAGCATCAATCAAAACCCAATCCCCCCGAGTCTCGCCCTCGCTAACCGACTTATATCCGGCAGCTTTCAAATTTTCTTGCACTCTTTGCGCCAAAGATATCACATGCCTGTCCGAATTTCCGGAAGCAATAACCATTTCGTTGGCAATTGAAGTTTTTCCACGCAAATCAATTACGACAACATCTTCCGCTTTACCATCTTCCAGCGAATTTTTTACAATATCCAAAATCTCATTCTCTTTTTTCATTTAACCTGTTCCTTTTTTACAGCGGTGACCATTCGGTTACATCCGAAGATTTTTCCTGTTCACTATTTTCATCCGCAAGCTTTTTGCGCTCGCGTTTAATATATTTATTCAGCTCTAACAAACACTCAAATAAACCTTTTTTAGCAACTGCAGAAATTGCAAAAACCTTCTTTCCGCAAGCTTTTTCCAATTTTGCAATCTGTTTTTTAACCTCGTCTTCCGGCAAAGCATCACACTTATTCAAGGCGACTATCTCTTCTTTTTGCGCCAAATCTTTATTATAAAGCTCCAACTCCTTTCTGATAGCTTTATAACTTTTGACAACATTTTCCGAAGTCACATCAATAAGATGCAAAAACGCACCACATCTTTCAATATGTTTCAAAAATCTGTCCCCAAGACCAACCCCGTCATGAGCTCCCTCAATCAGCCCAGGAATATCCGCCAAAATCATCTCATAACCGTCAACCCACGCAACCCCCAAATTCGGGTGCAAAGTTGTAAAAGGATAATCCGCAATCTTTGGTCTTGCCTTGGTAACCGCAGTTAAAAAAGTAGATTTTCCCGCATTCGGCATACCAATCAAACCCACATCAGCGATAAGCTTCAACTTAAGCCACAGCCACTTCTCTTCTCCTGGCCACCCTGGCTCGGCATATCGAGGCGCCTGATTAGTCGCACTCTTAAAATGCACATTACCTCTGCCGCCATCACCGCCTTTTGCTGCCAAAAAAATCTGCCCAGGAGTAACCATATCTGCCAGCAGAGTTTCCCCGTCTTCAGCCAAAATCTCTGTTCCAATCGGCACCTTAATCACAATATCCTGTGCCTTGCATCCGTTTTTCTCGGAACCCATTCCGTTTTGGCCTTTTTTGGCCTTAAAATGCTGAGTATAACGAAAATCTATCAAGGTATTCAAATTGGCAACAGCTTCAAAATAAATGCTTCCGCCTCTGCCGCCGTCACCGCCGTTCGGACCACCGAATTCAATATATTTTTCACGACGAAAAGAGACACAACCTGCGCCTCCATCACCCGACTGAATAAATATTTTAGCCTGATCCAAAAACTTCATTTTTTTGCCTTGCCAAAAAACAAAGAAAGGGGGCGTAAAGCCCCCTCCTCCAAAATTTTCAAAAACTTATTCCGTAACAACGGAAACAAAAGTCTTATCGCCGGATTTTCTAAACTCGACTTTGCCCTCAACCAAAGCAAAAATAGTATGATCTTTTCCAAGACCGACATTTTCACCCGGATGATATTTTGTTCCACGTTGGCGAATAATGATATTTCCGGCAACAACAGACTGACCACCGGACTTTTTCAAACCCAAACGACGTCCTTCGGTATCGCGTCCGTTAGCACTGCTACCACCTGACTTCTTATGTGCCATAATTCAATCTCCTTTACAAAACTTCACTAATTAGGCAATTTCAGCAATTTTCACAATTGTGATATTTTGTCTGTGGCCGTTTTTGCGACGATAATTTTGTCTTCTTTTCTTTTTGAAAACAATAACCTTATCAGCCTTAGCCTGTTTAACAATAGTTGCCTTCACAGATGCACCGGAAACCAATGGTGTTCCAACTACATCATCTTTTGCCAACACTTCGCTGAAAACAACACTGCTGCCTTCTTCTCCGGCGATTTTTTCAATCTTTACAATATCACCGGTGCTTACTTTATATTGTTTTCCGCCTGTTCTAATTATTGCGTACATTTTACTTCACCTAAAATCTTTATTTAAACACAAAACGTTGCCTTGCAATATACATAACTTTTTTATCCTGTCAACTACATTTTCAATAAAAATTAACTATTTTTCCTTTTATTCAAAAACCGATACAGTTCCGGACGCATAAAACGCCCCTGCCAAACTCCTTTTTTATTGACTTTTGCCTGCTTTTCCAAAGACAAATACTTATCACCTTCTTCTCTGTATGGCAAAGCCCAACCGGCTCTTATCATCTCTGCATTAAGATTCACATCTCCGGCAAAGCACACACTCAAACTGCGCTCATAAATATCTTTCGATTCTTCCTCACACCTAACTTGTTGTGTACCGATCAAATCTTCCAAATATCTTTTTGCTTCAATACCGCAATCATACTTTTGGTGCTTTGCATTGTAGCAAAATTGCCGATATTCCGGCGAGTCGATTCCCAACAACCTGATTCTCTTCTCCCCAAGCTCCAAACTGTCCCCATCAACAACATGCACTTTTTCACCGGCACTCACCTGTATAATATCCTTCGGCAAAATATAAGAAGACAAAAGCACCAACACCAAAACCGACAAAACTTTCACAATTTTTGAGTTCATTCCAACCTCCGATACTTAAAAACCACCCCAATATACAATTTAAATCTTGTTTAATAAACTTAAAAAAAACTTGGTTGTTCAATAATTTTATCTTATCATGTGATGTAATTATAATTTTGCATAAGGATATATACCGTGTCTAGATTAAAGTTTTTCACTGTGCTTATCTTTCCCCTTTTGGCTCTCTGCGGCTGTCACTTTTGGAACCGTAGCGTACAAGATGTATTGAATGACCCTTTCGATAGAGAAGCAATGATGGTAAAACGCAGAGTCCACATGGCTCCTTTACAAATGCCGCGCAACATTGTTGTTTGCCGCAACAAACAATGCGCTCCGCTAAAGCTGTCAATGTCCAAAGAATATATATATAACAGCCTTGTACAACTTTTGCAAAATAACAACAACCAAAAAGCCTTACTCTGCGCCGCAGACGCCGGCTCGCACAATTGTTACGCTCACTACGTATCCGTTCCGATTACGGTCGGCATAACTCCGGCTTATATGTATATCGATTCGGTAAAAATATCCGATGTCAGCATCAACAAAACCACTCGGTCGGTCAATTTGTGGCTGAATTATAATGTTTCATACAATGGTCAGGTTCCCGATTGCACCCCCGACAAAACCTTGTTCTTCGTCAAAAACTCCGAAAATATCGTGATGGAAGACCACGGCTATCAATGCAAAATGACCACAATCGGCACCACCGCCATCAAACACCTGTTCTTGGTTGACTATATAGATTTAGACTATGGCTTTATCGGCGGCTATTACTCAATTGGTCTTTCCGGTCCTGCCTACGGCGGCGGAAGCGGCTATATGCTGTTGAGACTGAATGATACTGCAACCGCACCAAAAGCTGTCTTGCCTTTGCCGAAGATGGAAGACGAACAAAGACCATCAAGCGTAAAAGCAAAAATAAAAGAATACCTTGCTGCCCCCAAAAACACGGATACTCCAGACAAAGGTGATGTCAAGGTATTTCCGATTGAAAAGAAATAAACAACAAAAAACTCCGCAATCTGCGGAGTTTTTTTTATAAATCAGCTTTTAGATCAGTAGCTTTTTACATCAGAATGAGTTGTAGTTTGAACAAAATCGGATTTTGATTTGGTCTCATTTGCTTTTTTCTCTGCCTTTTGTGCATAATGTTTATCAAAATTCGCTTGCAATTCTTCAATACCTTCCTCGCGAACACCTAGAGCTCTCCCCAACTCATGTCCAAATTTCCATGTTTCAACTAAATAATTTCTAACAGAAGCAATATTAGATGGAAAACTATAAACGTTAGACATATCAAGGTTCTTATACTTTTCATCATTACTTTTATATAACTTGAATTTTCTTTCCATACTGTTGAACATCTTTTCACTTAAAGGCTTTCCTGTCCTATCCATTTCCGCCTGCAAAGCTCGCCCCAAAACTTCAGCATGTTCAGCCAACGAGCGGCTCATAGAATTTTCATCCTTAAAATTATCAGTACCTTTTTCAACCTTATCATCTCTATACTGATAAGGATGCGCCTCAATGCCATCAAAAAATTCTTTAGATTTTTTAGACAATACTCTATCCAATAACTTCATTTTTCTTCTCCTTACAAATTAGCAACATAAGCAAAGCATATCACATAACTTAATTTTTGTCCAGTTTTTACTTTGCCTCAGCTAAACGCCTTATAAGAAAAATATCGCGGTGTTTCATAGACAACAATTCTTTTAATATTTTCAAACTGACAAGTTTTGTTTCCATAAACAATCTTTCCGTCGCTATAAGGCAATCTGCCGTTTCTGGTCTGATAAGTTTTCAAATCCTGCAAATTCATAAAAATTCCATTATCAAAAAACACATTCCAACCATAAGTAGAATTTACATTGATATGAATAACTCTTATGGTTTTATCTGTGTCCAAAAACTCCGGCATATTATCCAGAGAAACCTCATAACTCTTATCGTCAATTTTGCCGCTGTACCACTTCAAAACATCCTTCTGCTCATCTTCACTACCCAAGGGATTATTGCTGTCCCTAATAACCATTGGACGCATTTTAGGCTTATTGTTTTTACGAGCAGGAGACTCCAAATCAGCATCGCTGCTCTGCAATGTGTCATAATCA
>JAGCFG010000151.1 GCA_017650255.1 Alphaproteobacteria bacterium
CCTGTCCAATGTCTAACGCCTGCCCTTTTTTAACATAAGACTTGCTTAAATGCGCATATTTAGTAACAAATCCATTTCCATGGTCAATCTCAATATAATTACCATAGCCTGAATTATATTCTGAACGAATAACTTTGCCCTTGGCCATAACTTTAACTTTGTTTCCGGTGCGGCCAGCCAAATCAACTCCTTTGTGATAGGCCTTGCTCTTCTTGAATGGGTCGCTTCTACCGCCATAAGGAGAAGAAACCCAAATACTCCAAACCGGCTTACCCAAAGGAATATATTGCATAACCTGCCTGCAATAAGCTACATCATCAACCGTCTTATACAAGTGGCTAACCTTATCATTTACTTTCTTTTCTTGCAAAAAGTGATTGTTCGCCGGAATATACGGACCACCGCTGTTATTTTTGTTGCCCAAAATATTAAAATACAAACCGCGCCTTTTCAGCGGAGCATTAATATTGCTTATTGCACTTTTGATAGAGTTCATCTCTTTTTCGGCAATCTGCGAAACCTTATCGAGAACCTCCATCTCGGCCTCACGCATATCTTCAACCATTTTTTGCAACTCAACCAACTTCCGCCGCATTTCATCTCTTTCCGAAACCGCAATATCTCTTTGCAAAGAAATCTCATTCAAATTGGTCTTTTCTTCCAACACACCAGGTTTTATCCATTTTGACTGGCTGGTAATTTGCTTAACCTTTTCCTCGACCAAAGAAGCCTGCTGTTTATATTGCTCAACATCAAGCTGGACATTGTTCTTATCAAGATTATTTATCATCTGCGAAATATTATTTTGCAACGTAACAAAGTCGCCCATCAAATCCATATAAGCATCTCTCGTCGCCGAAAGCTCATTGTTTTTGCGGTTGATAATACGCCCCGAACGGTGATACATATGCGATGAATGAAAACTCCATACAGCAACAAACGCAACCAATATCAATATAATCAATTGCATTTTAGAAGATATATTCAACACTCTGGCTCTTCCGTTGCTTCTGAAAATAATTTCCTTATCGGAAAAGAAATGCTTTTTTTCAGTATAATGCAACGGAGCCGGTGCAATTTTTTTACGTATCTTTTTCATACAAATATCCTACCGCAGGCTATATATAACAAAAAAAATAAAAAAAATACAGCCTTTTTTTTATGTGTGGGGAAATGATAGGTATTTTATTCCTCGTCCAATATGACAAATTCGCCGTTTCCAACGAGGTTTAGAACATCACGCGCCCGCTCATCCAACAAATCCAAATCCAGATTATTGGGGGATAACAACTTAACCTCTTGGTTTAGATATTCTTTTTTCTGCTGATATTTCTCAGCCATTTCCTGCGCGTACTGAACCTCTTTTTTCAAATATACATATTTTTGAAAACCGCGATCGCCATAAAACATATTAAAAGCAAAATAAAAAAAGAGCACAACAAAAAATATAAGCACCCCCGACTGCTTTACCCAATATTTTATGTCATGCAAAAAACTCATCTTTTTTTATTCTCCACAAAAGGCAACTTTACTCTGATTTTATTAAAATTTCGTAATTCTCTTATTATGAAAAAACATTTTTAAAATTTTTGAGCACTCCTCTTGCAAAATTCCGCTTTCTACAACAGGTTTATGATGACAAGTCCTGCTCTCAAAAAAATTAACCCCGCTCACAATTGCACCGCCTTTTTCATCAACCGCACCAAAACATACTTTTCTCAACCTCATCATAGAAATTGCCGCCGCACACATTGTACAAGGCTCCAAAGTTACATATAAATCCAAATCCCAAAGTCGATTCTGTTTTAGTTTTTTGCAAGCCTTATTCATCACCAAAATCTCAGCATGCGCCATTGCAGATTCTCCATGTTCGCCTTTATTACCAGCTTTTGCAACAATTTTACCGCTTTTGGGATCAACCACCACCGCCCCGACCGGAACTTCATCATTTTCAAAAGCCTTTTGAGCCTCTTTCAAGGCAATTTGCATATAATATTCAGAATCCATCTTTATTTTTCTCCAATTTTATTATATTATAGCGCAAAATTTGTTGAGGATTGTTTAATATGTCAGAGAGAATTGCTAAATTAATTGCCCGTTCGGGTGTTTGTTCACGCCGCGATGCCGAAAAACTTATCTTGCAAAAAAGGGTTACTATAAATGGCGAAACCATAACATCACCTGCCATAAACGTCGAGCCAAACGACACCGTTAAAATTGACGGCGAAAAACTCCCCTCCATTGAACAAACAAGACTTTGGCTATATTACAAACCGGTAGGCCTTATTACCTCGCACAAAGACAGTTCCAGAAAAACTGTGTTCGAAAGCCTGCCCGAAGGAATGCCGCGCGTCATCTCCGTTGGCAGATTAGACCTAAATTCCGAAGGATTATTACTGCTCACCAATAACGGCGAATTATCACGCACATTAGAACTTCCGCAAAATGGATGGAGTCGACGATACAAAGTAAAAGTACATGGACTGATAAAAAAAGAAAACCTGGAGTCTCTTGAAAATGGCGTCACCATAGATGGGATAGATTATGGCGCAGTAAAAATTGCCATCAACAGCACCCAAGGCACAAACACTTGGCTGACTGTCACCCTAAACGAGGGAAAAAATCGCGAAATTAGA
>JAGCFG010000152.1 GCA_017650255.1 Alphaproteobacteria bacterium
GATTGTCGGTAAAATTTTGGCGCGTTTTCAATATGATTATTATGCCATTGTTTCGGCAGGTTTGTCGGTGATTGTATTTTCCGTGCTTTTGAACTGGAAAGGTGTTACCAACGGAGCTTTGGGTATTTATGGTATTGGCAAACCCAATATTGCCGGCTATGCTTTTTATTCTAATGCCGCATTTTTGGGGCTGACGGTAGTTTTTGCCGTGCTGACATACATTTTGTATTTGTGGATTGATCGCTCGTCTTTCGGTCGTGTGTTGAAAGCCCTGCGTGAAGACGAAAAGCTCACACAATCAATGGGTTACAAAACAAAACACTACAAAAGCTTTATCTTTACTCTGTCTGCCGCCATTTCCGGTGTTGCTGGCTCGTTTTTTGCCAGCTATATTGCTTTTATTGATCCTTCGACATTTCAGCTGAAAGAAGGTATTTTCTTGTTTACGATTATTGTTGTCGGAGGACTTTCTTCGGCTTTGGGAAGTGTGGTCGGTGCTTTGGTGTTGATTTCTTTGCCGGAAGTTTTGCGTTTTGTCGGATTGCCCTATGAAACAGCGGCGCAATTACAACAAATAATTTATGGCGCAATGCTGCTTTTGATGATGATACTCAAACCTCAGGGCCTGTTTGGAAAATATAGGATGTAAAAATGAAATTAAGTCAAATAATCGAAAATTTTAAGCCGATACAAAAGGGCGCATTCAAAGAGATTGAGCCGTTGAGCGTATATGGTTTGGATATAATCAGCTGCAAAAATCTTAATAAGCAGTTTATGGGAATTAAGGCGATTGATAATTTGTCGGTTGGTATTCCGCAGGCCATGACAACCGGCTTAATCGGTCCGAACGGTTCCGGCAAAACAACTTTGATGAACATTATAACCGGTATGATAAAACCCGATTCCGGAAAAATCAGAATTCGCGATAAAAAAAGGGACAGAGTGAAAGCCAACGAACTGCGCAAATATCGTATGGCGCGCACTTTTCAGGATGGACGCCTGATAGAACAGCTCTCTGTCGAGGACAACCTTATGTTGCCGGTGGCGGAAAATACAATTATAGCCGGTTTGAAAGAAACCAATATAAAAGATTATAAATTGCGTATGAACAATGTTTTGCAGGTTACTTCTTTGAGCGCTCACAGGCACAAAAGAGCAGAGGAGTTGTCTTATGGCTTGCGCAAACTTTTGGAAATCGGTAGGCTTTTGATGCAAGACGCTGATATATACTTTTTTGACGAGCCTTTTACCGGACTTTTTCCCGAGGTTGTCGAGCAAGTTTGCGATATTATCGCGGGACTGCAACAACAGGGGAAAACCATTGTGATTATCGAGCATAATATGGGGCTGATTAAAAGGCTTTGCGATAATATAATTGTTCTTGACCACGGGACTTTGTTGGCCGAGGGCAAACCGGATGATGTTTTGCAGAACAAAGCTGTTCGTGAGGCATATTTGGGAGTGTAAAATATTATAATCTCGGCACAAAAAAATAAGGCCGAGATCACCACGTCGGGCAGAGCCCTCCTCGTGATGACAAAAAGGAAAAACAACACCGTCATTGCGGGCGTTAGCGCGGCAATCTCGGCAAATTGAAGAAAAGGAAACAATATGAAAAAGATTTTATTAAGTTTATGTATGATATTGGCGCTCAGTGCTTGTGATAATAAAAAAGAAGCAGAAAAGGTCAGCTCCAAACCTGTTGTTAAAATCGGGGTAATGTATCCGATGTCGGGCGATGGGGCGGCTTTTGGTGAGGCAGCCAAACAAGATGTGGAAATGTTTTTTGCCGAGTTTAATAAAAAGCCGCATAAGTTTGATTATCAAGTGGTTTTTGAGGATACACAATACAAATTGTCCAGACAAGCAACTTTGGCACAAAAGTTGATAAATGTCGACAAAGCCGATGTTGTAATAAGCGTGATGTCAAATTTTGGTGCAGTTGTTTCCCCGATGGCAGAACAAAACAAAGTTATCCATTTTTCTGTCGCAACCGATCCTGCTGTTGCCAAAGGTTTTTATAATCTGATAACCTCTTCAAATCCGGAGGGAGAGGCTGATGTTATGTACCGCGAGTTGTTGAAACATGGCGCCAAAAAGGTTGATATTGTGGTTGTCAATGCGACAGGTCCGGAATCTATGATAGAATTTTTCAACAAAAGAGCTGAACAAGACAAACAAATCGAAATTGGACAGACTTTTCATGTTAATGCTGATGAAAAAGATTTTCGCATAATGCTTTATAAAATCAAGGAAAATAATCCTGACTACATTTTGGTTCAGCTAGCTATGCCGACAATTGATATATTTATGAAACAATATCGTGAGTCAGGGCTTAATATCCCCGTTACAGGCATTGAATCTTTTACATATCTGCAAAATCGTGAGTTGGCAGAAGGTATGTGGTATACTGATGCCGCCCCTGCGACAAATGATTTTGTTGCTCGATATAAGGCAAAAACAGGCTCTTCAACAACCGATTATGCGGAGTATATGGATTTTATCCTGCAGATGATAACTTTTGGCTATGAGGGTGCCGGCACAACCGACAAAGAGCAGGTTATAAATTATATTCAGAACAACAGCGCCGGACAGATTACTGCGGTTGGCAAAATTTCTACCGAGCCAGACGGAATTTTGAGCGGCGAGGCAGTTATTAAAAAAATTATCAACGGCGAACCTGTAGTTATAAAGGAGTAATTCAACACCATCATTGCGAGCGTTAGCGCGGCAATCTTGGCAAAATGAAAGAAAGGAAAATAATATGAAAAAGCTTTTATTGAGTTTATGTATGATTTTGTCTCTCACCGCTTGTAAAGATGAGCAAAAAGAGGCAACTTCGGCTCCCGAAAAACCGGTTGTCAAAATCGGCACAAGTCTGCCTTTAACCGGCAATATGGGTGCAATAGGGTATGCCGCACAACAGGCTTTGGTTGCTGCTTTTAATGAGGTTAACAGCAACCCGAACAACAAGTTTTATTATCAACTTCTGATAGAAAACGACCAAATGGAGGCAAAACTTGTCAACAATATTGCCAACAAATATATTTATCAAGACCATGTTGATGTTTTGATTTCGTTTTTCTCTGTTGCCGGAAGAGTGGTTGCACCTTTGGCGGCTCAGCACAAAATCATAAACTTTAATTTCGGTTATTCTCCGGAAGTTTTGCAAAGCAAATATAATTTTCAAAACTTTACGACTTTCAACGCCGAAAATGATGCGACAATAAACTTCTTAAAATCTAAAAATGTGCAGAATGTTGACCTGTTGTTCCAAAATATCGGTGCCGCCGACCAGCTTTTGGAGCCTTTGAAAGAGCTTTTGGAACAAAATGGTATCGGCTATGAGGTTCATCGCTTTAACAAGGGAGAAAAAGATTTTAGCATATTGGTTGCAAAATTGCAGTCTTCACCGTCGCAAGCCGTTGTTATCTATGCTTTTGAGCCGGAAGAAGATATCTTGACCAAAGAAATTCGCCTGCAAAAACTTGATAAGATAATTGCATATAATGACGGATTGCCGATGACCAATAACTATGAAATTTATGAGGGATATTATAACATCGGCTCAATAATGTTGCCTTTGGAACAGCAAAAAGCTTGGGGGCTAGAGGGCAAAAATTCGGCATATTCAATTTATATGTATGACACGGGCAAAATTATTGCCGAAGCTTATGAAAATGCTCCTTCTGCCGGCAAAATTCCGACTTCGGATGAAGTTTCGGATTATTTGCACTCGCGCAGTCAATATAAGGGGCTTGTGGGAGATTTGCGTCTTGATGAAAGAGGTCAATTCCACTCCCGCGGCGAAACCACAATTGTCAAAGACGGAAAAATGAGTTTATTAGAGGAATAATATAATGAAAAAGTTTTTATTGAGTTTATGTATGGTTTTGGCGCTTGCGGCTTGTAAAGATGAGCAAAAAGCAACTCAACAAACAAACGAAAAGCCTGTTGTAAAAATCGGGGCTTCTTTGCCTTTGAGCGGGGATATGGCAGAAACCGGAAATAACCTCAAAGCAGCCATGTCTTTGGCTCTTGCAGATGAAAAAGCCAAGCAAGACCTGAAATATGATTATAAGCTGGTTTTTGAAGATGATCAATACGATGTCAAAAAGGCGCTCAGTAATTGGAATTTGTTTAAGTCGGTCAAGAATATTGATGCCATTTTCACTTTGTGGGGAACAATGGGGCGTATTGCTTCAGATTTTGCCGAGAAAAACAAAGTTATTCATATGAGTTGCGGTTTGTCTTCTTATGTTGCAAACGGCTTTTATAACTTTAATAATGCAACAAAACCTGTTACC
>JAGCFG010000004.1 GCA_017650255.1 Alphaproteobacteria bacterium
ACAGTTTAATTAAATTGCTTTGAAAGTCTGCGATTTTTTTACAATGACAAAAAGGTTGTTGCACCACACTACGCTAGAGCTGATATTTTATTTGCGTGTGTATTTATGGAAAATTTACAAATTAGGTTATAGATTTGTATCAGATTATTTTTGCGGGGAGATTTTGATGATTGCCAAACAACAGGTTGATGCCTTGTATAACAAAGTTCTGAAATTGAGCTATAAAAATACCGGTGCAATTTTGCAAACCATAAATGAGGCAGAAAGGTTGTCTATGCAAGACCCGAACAATACGGAACTGCTCATTTTGCAAACGCATTTGCAAATTATGAACTCGCAGGAACAACGCGCAAGGGCTTTGGCAAACAGAGTTTGGGAGCTGGGCGGAGATATAAATTTGTTGTTTGAAAAAATGTATCTGAGAGATTTGCTCAACCTTTGCATGATTGATATGGCGGCAATTTTGCTGAAAAAAAGACTGGAAAATTTGAGTGAAAATATAACCATATTCCCGCTTGAAATGATTGTTTTTGCTTTGGAGCTGGGTAACGCCAAGCTGTTGAAACAAGTTTGCTCCCAAAATTTGCAAAACCCGCTTTTTAGGGCTTTGCATCGTTTTGCGCAGGCTTATATATTGAATGATTATGAGCAAAATTTTGCAAATATACAAAAGATTGTCTTAAACAATGTGTCCGATTTGGTTTGCGCATATGATTTTGATTATTATACAGACAGAGGTTTTACGGATTTGGAAATAAAACTATATTTCAGCAACTATGAAACTAATGTAAAAAAATATCAATCACTGCTTGAGAGCAGTATTGATGCTTATTTTTTATCAAGAGGTGAAAAGCGAATTTTTAACCTTGGTTTTACTTGTCTTAATATCAAAGATCACCCATAGGTTTTGGGCGTAAAAAAGGCCCTCGTGCCCATTTGTTTTCGTTCTGTTCAATGCGCTGAATCAGTTTTTCACCGGATTTAGCAAGCAGTTTTTTGAGCAAATTCATCGCAACTTCTTGCTCGTTTTCATCGTTTTTAAATAAGACAAAACGATTTTGATGATCGCTGATGGAACCATCGCTATGGCTGATTTTCAGCTCGACGGAGATTACCATTTGTAACCTTTTGGTTTGTTGATCTATTGGGTCTATTTTGGCTTTTAGCAATTTTGGAGTGATAATGTAGTCTGCTCCGTCGGAAGATTCGACAATTGTATATAAATCTTCGTTTGAGAAAAAGTCTTTTAGGACAGATGTCGGCTTTGTTGACTGTGTTTGATTGGGATATTCTACCGGTGCAATATAAACAAGTGCATTTATAGAGGTTGTTTCATCTTCTGTGTTTATTTTGGGTGCTTGCGGTTCTTCTGATTTTTCATTGTCATCGGCACCTTGATAGGCAATAGGTGCTGTACTGGGTTCGGGGATTTTTGAAAAATCTTCTTCGCCGTTATACATTATCTCAGCCTCTGTCGGTGCTGCTTTTTGATATGGGGTGTTTTCTTCCTGCATAATGCCGTTGGCTTTTTCAAAGTCGTATT
Organism: Alphaproteobacteria bacterium; assembly: GCA_017650255.1. GTDB lineage: Bacteria > Pseudomonadota > Alphaproteobacteria > RF32 > CAG-239 > JAFUYI01. Next base: position 1,544 of record JAGCFG010000004.1, read on the forward strand.
GCTTTTTTGCACCTGAGGGAGAATTGTTGGTGATAGCGGTTATGATGTCTTCTGTTAATATGGAGCCAGTTACCTGCACGCAAAGTTCGTTGGCATCTTGGCTGGTAGTTTTGACATTCATATTTTGTATGTGGTTGTCAACCAAGTCGTATATCAATGTATTGAAGTCGTGGTCCAACAAACTAGAGCGCAATTCAGCCAATGGAGCAATTTGGCTGACTGCGTTAAAGCTGGCCTTGTCCGTAACTCTCACACGGACACTTGATATTGGCTGACTGCTGTTAAAAATTTCGCATGCTGTCCCTGATATGTTTACGGCATTTTCTTGCGCGCTTACGCAAAAAGGCAAAAACGCAACAATCAGAGAAAGAAACTTTTTCATTTACCACCAACTTCTATCATCATTGGCAACCTGGCTTGCACTCTCTGTCCAAGTGCCGACTTTTGTATTTTGTTTGTCGGTAAGAGTAAGTTTGTAGACAACAACGGGAGTTCCGCGGCTGGTTGCTGTGGCTCCGCGGATGTGGGTTTTTAGGATATAATCAGCCTGCTCTGCGGAGTTGACAACATTAAAACTCTTGGAACCGACGATTATGTCTTCGGTCAAAATTTCAGCATATTCCGGTGCCGGCATAGCAAAATTTTGATTATCAACAGTCGGAAAAGCTATAAACAAGTTTGCTTGGCCGTTATTCTGCAAATTTTCAGTTTCTTTGAGCATTTTGTTTACAGTGCGAGGTGTCAAAATGGAATAAAGACGCTGAGCATCTTCTTCCTGCATTTGTGTTGGAGCAGGAGCAACGACCTGTTTTGGTTGAGCGACAACCTGAGCCTCTTCACGCAAGCTTGCCGGGACATATCTTTCCGACTTCATCGGAACGGCGACAGGGGCTTGATAATTTTGAACATTGGATTGATTTTCAATAACTATATTGGGATTTAGTTTTGAAGGTTGTGCAGGTTGCCGGTTGGCGTTATAATCAGCATCAGCCCAATACACCTGTTTTTGAGGTGCGTTTGCCGGAGGTGCTTTTTTTTCTGGTTCCATAATACTGCCGGAACGGCATGCCGACAAAGCTATTGCTATCGGCAGAATGTATAGTAAATTTTTCATGTTTTGCTCCATATATATTGTTTTTGTTTATATTAGGTTTCTTTTGGATTTTTCTCACCTTTTTTTTATTAGTTATCAAACATATTTTTACAATATTGCAAAATTTTAATTTATACTTTATATTTTGCGTAACTTCAACCGAGGAAAAAGTTATGCTTGTAATGTCTGTATGTTTGCTTTTGGGACTTATGTTTGTTTTTGCCCCTTTACGCAAAAACGGTTTTTATATGTTGCATTTATTAATTGTAACTGGCGCCGTGTGGTATTTTGAAAGCACATATTTTCCCCATCGTCATGTGTCGTTTTTTGTTGCGCATTGGCAGAAAATCTTTTTGTATTTTTTGCTGTTC
>JAGCFG010000014.1 GCA_017650255.1 Alphaproteobacteria bacterium
ACAGTCAGCGTAGCCGCACAATCTGTTTTGCGCGAAATTGTCGGTCAATCACAAATGATGCCCATAATCTCCGGCGACCGCGGCAAAGTTGAAGACGACACAAAATCCGAACTTCAACGCGTGCTTGACGACTTTGGCTCTGGTGTGGAAATTGTCCGCGTAAAATTGCAAAAAGCCGATCCTCCACAACAGGTTGTAGATGCTTTCAACGAAGTTCAGCGCGCCAAGGCCGACAAAGAACGTTTCAAAAACGAGGCCGAAGCATACCGCAACGAAGTCGTACCAAACGCCAAAGGTAAAGCCTCTCAAATTTTGCAATCTGCCGAAGCCTATAAACAAGCCGTTGTCAACAAAGCAACCGGTGAAGCAGATAGATTCAATTCCGTTTACAAGGCTTATCAGAAAGGACCGGATGTCACAATCCGAAGATTATATCTTGAAACCATGGAAGAAGTTTTACAAAAATCCGACAAAGTTATAATCGACCCATCTGCCAAAGGCTCAAATCCTTTGCCGATATTACCGTTAACCCCGCTTAAATAAGGAGAAGAAAAATGAACGACAAATTAAAAATATTTTTAGGCGGAGTAACACTGGTTATCGTTTTTCTCGTTATGACCAGCGCCTATATCGTCAATCAGGCAGAACAAGCCATTGTCCTGCAGTTTGGGCGCCCTGTTCGCCTTGTCCAAGAACCGGGGCTAAAGTTTAAAATTCCTCTAATTCAAAACGTAATTTTTTATGACAAAAGATTGCTCAATTTGGATCCTCCTGCACAAGAAGTTGTCTTAAACGACAAGAAGCGTCTTGATGTTGATAGTTTTACCCGTTACAGCATCATCGACCCGATAAAATTTTACAAAACTGTTCGCACCGAACAACAGGCACAAAGTAAACTGGCCGAAATAATTAACTCTTCAGTCCGCAAAATTTTAGGTCGCATAACTCTGCCGGAACTTTTGTCCGAAAAACGCACCCAAATTATGGCCGACATCAGCTCTGCAGTCAAAAATGATGCAACCCAAATCGGTGTCAGCGTTGCTGATGTGAGAATTCGCCGTGCCGACCTGCCGCTCGAGGTTTTACAGGCTATCAACGCCCGTATGAAAACCGAACGCGAACGCGAAGCAAAAGAATTTCGCGCTCAAGGCAGTCAAGAAGCACAAAAAATCAAAGCCAGTGCCGACAAAGAACAAACAATCATCTTGGCCGACGCTGAAAAGCAGGCTCAAATTATCAGAGGCCAAGGCGATGAACAGGCAATAGAAATATGGAACAAAGCCGCCGGAAAAGATGTTGCTTTCTTCAATTTTTATCGCTCGTTACAGGCTTATAAAAAATCCCTCGCAGAAGGAAAATCGTCAATGGTGCTTTCTCCTGACAGCGACTTTTTTCAATTTTTCAGAAAGGCTATGAAATAGAAAAATGATAAAAAAGTTTTTATTCATTTTAATATCGCTTCTTTGGACTTTGCCCACACAAGCCCAAAACGGCTATCCGTCTTTTGCTGACCTGGCAGAAAAACTTCTCCCGACTGTGGTAAACATTTCCACCATTCAGCAAATGGAAAAAATCGACGTTCCGCTCAACGAAGATGTCGACGGCGAAGATGCCGCCGCCATACTCGATTCTTCTTCCGAAAACGAAAAAAGACAAGCTCTCGGCTCCGGTTTTATTATCGACGAACAAGGCTATATCATAACCAATTATCATGTTATCGAAAATGCCAGCTCCATAAATGTTGTTCTTTTTGACAACACCGAAGTAGAAGCCGACATCATCGGCGGTGACGAAAAGACAGATTTAGCCTTGATAAAAATAGAACCTCCCTACAAACTGCAAAAAGCCGAATTCGGCAACTCCGACGAACTTCGTGTCGGCGACTGGGTTTTGGCAATCGGCAACCCGTTTGGACTGGGTGGCAGCGTCAGCGCCGGCATTGTCTCGGCAAAATCACGCGATATCGCAGCCGGCCCCTATGACAACTTTATCCAGACCGATGCCTCCATCAACCAAGGCAGTTCCGGTGGTCCGATGTTTAATATGAAAGGCGAGGTAATCGGCATAAATACAGCCTTGTTCTCCAACACCGGCAACAATATGGGCGTCGGCTTTGCCATTCCGATTAACACCGCCGGATGGATAGCCGGGCAACTGGAACAAAGCGGTATTGTTAAAAGAGGTTGGATAGGTGTAACCATACAAAACAACAACCAAGAAACCGCCAAAAATATGAATTTGAAAAATACTCAAGGAGTTATTGTTTCAGCCATTGCAGAAAATAGTCCTGCCTCAAAAGCAGGACTTCTGGTCGGCGACATAATCATGAACTTCGGCGAAAAAGAAATAAACACTTCCAAAGATTTTTCACGCATGGTTGCCGAAAGCCCAATCGGCAAAGAAATCTCACTGATGGTTTGGCGCTCGGGAAAAATTATCTCAATAAACATACCTGTTGTCGAAATGCCATCTGTTTCACAAAAAAACAAGCCTCAACAACAGGAAAAAGACCCCATAACCCAAAAAACCGGCCTTAAATTGGCGGAAATCACTCCGGAAATTTTGGAGCTTTATAATCTTTCGCCGGCAACAATAGGTTTGGTTGTAGTATCTGTCGAGGCAAACTCCGAAGGCGCCTCACAGGGCATAAAAAAAGGAGATGTCTTGCTGAAAATAGATAAAAAAGATGTAATGACCATCGACGCCGTCAAATCATATATAAGAGAAGCAGAACAGGAAAATTATCGTCCGATAATGTTGCTAATGCAAAACCAAGAACAAGGAACCATGGGCGCCGTCTCTATTAGGTTGAAAAAAAATGACTAAAGTAGATTTTTATCATCTTCAAAATCAAACTTTGGAAAATGTCTTACCCAAACTTTTGGAAAAATCTTACCAACTGGGTAAAAAAATTTTGGTAAAAATCGGCAATGAAGAGCGCGTAGATTTCATTAACAACCTGTTATGGACTTATAACGAAGAATCTTTTTTGCCCCACGGCAGCAAAAAAGACGGACATGCCGAAATGCAACCCATATGGCTGACCTCCAATAATGAAAATCCTAACAATGCCGAGTTTTTGTTTTTGGCCGACGGGGCGATTGCCGATTGTGAAGAAATTGCCAAATTTGAACGAGTATTCAACATTTTTGACGGCAACTCGCAAACCGCGGTCGAAAATGCCCGTGCCTTATGGAAAACTCTCAAGCAACAATCTTTTGATATATCCTATTGGAAGCGCGCCGCAAACGGAACTTGGGAAAAACAGGGAGAATAAATCATGCCTTTTGTTATTATTATCAGCCTTTTAATCGCCGCAATCTTTTGGGTTGACAATACAAAAGTCTACAAAGCATTTTACTTTTTTTTATACATTGTTTTTCTGACACTCACTTATAACACATTCATAATTTACAGCGCAAAACTGTCATTTTCACCGTGGCACGACAGCGGACAAGTTGCCTATTTGGTCATTTTGGCAGAAATAATCGCCCTGCTTTGCATCAACACGCTGATGTTTTTGCTGAAAAACAAAATATTTATCTGCAAAGACTTGCTGTTTTTGCCTTTTGTCAGCGCGGCCATTTTGAGCGGCTATCTTATGTTTTATGAGAACACACCTCTCTGGCTATGCTATGCCGGCAGCACCATCGCCCTGATAATGCTCATGACCTCGGTTGCCCTGTTTTTTATCAACTTTGACAAGCTGTTTCGAAAATAATTTGCCCCAACAAAAAAATCCGCAATTTCGCCGCAACGAAAATATACGGATTTTTGTTCACAAATAAGAGTTTTTCTATCTGTCACGCAACCAATCAAAAAACATCATCGGAAGCAGCGCAATTGCAATGATGATTACAGGAATTATCATGGCAAAAAAATTTGCCGATACCATCAGAAACCAGCCGGCAATAATACCGCCGAAAAAGGCGATAAACAATTTCATAACAACGACAAAATCGTCCGGCAAGCAGTTAAGACTAAAAACAAAAACAATTACACCGACAGCATAAAGACAAAAGCTGACTGCCAAAGCCGTACGATAGGCAAATTGCTTTGATTTACTCCAAAACCAATCTTTCACATGATAATCTGTCAAATCATCAATTTCAAGATCGAATACATCTCTCCGAGTTCGGCCATCTCTGCACAACCGACCAATAAGGCTCAGGATAAAAAAAATCCCCCAAGCCACAGCAATCAAAATTAATCCTACTTTCATAAAAATATATTTTATAATTATTATCTGCCGCAAATATAATCGCAAATATTTTTTTGTCAATAGGCATGTTTTTTACTTCTGTTAAGGCAAATTCCGAAACCTCAGCACAAGAAATAAAAAAAAGCGTTTCGCTCTGCCACAAGACAGAACAAAAACGCTATTTTCTCAGCTGGTCTTAGCGAAGATGACGGTTGCGGAGATGCCCCAGCAACATAGTCACAAGACCAATACCTCCAGCCACTCCCGCAAGAACGATGCTCCATGCTGAGGCAGTTGTATTTTCACGAGCGCCAAAGACCCAAAATAGGATCACGCCAATAGCTGCTAATGAAAAACAAAACAGCACGATTTTTTCATATCTCTTCATAATTATTAAAATTTAAAATTCGTTATTGACTATACATATAACATTTTTGGATATTTTTGTCAACAAATATTTTTCATCTTCAATAGCAAAATTAAAATGTCAGTAAAATGGTTCATAATGGATATGAAAGAGAGGCATTATTAACACACAATAGACTTATGAACGGCTAAAGCAATATTATAAAAACAGGACAAATACGCTGGCTTTATTACAGTTGGCTTGAAAGATAGAAAAGAAGGGCATATTTGTTTTGTATTAATCGTAGTGCTTTCTTTTACACTTTTGATAAAAAAATGTCAAACCGAATACAAGCAGTACTAAGGTCAAACTTAAAACCGCCAAAAACACAACACCAGCTTCGGGACTTTCCAATAAAACATATGCCAAGTAGCATATATCGGCCACAACCCATATTAACCAACTGCTCAAACTTAAATCATCTGCTGATTTGGTTTTTAATATTTTTACGATTTGCGGCATATAAGCAATAAGTTCCGCTATTGTGCAAACAGATATCAAAATAAGTGCAATTGTAGCTTTCATACAAAACTCCTTAAGCAAGGATTGTATCAAAAAAGTTCGAAAAATCAATTTTTTTTTTATCTTTTTTAAAAATCAAACTTTGATTTTAACCACAAAAAAACCGCCTTTTGAAGGCGGTTTTTTATTATCAAGCTATGTTATACTACATATCTCTAGCATTAGATTTAGCTTTTGCTTCAGGAGCTTTTGTAATTCTGTAGGCTTGCTTAAATTCTCCGTCTTGGATCATTCTCGGATGCCCTTCATTTGAAGCAATAATCCATGCGCCATTCTCACCGGCAACCTGAGCAGATACTGTACCAGGAGCGCCTTCATACTCAACTCCTTTTGCTACCTTATAGGCTTTAAGAGTACCGGCAACTTTCTGACCAACAATCATTTCTCCGGGTTTTATATCTTCTTTTGCAGGAGCACCCAAAATCTTTTTAGATACAAATCCCAAATCTGTTGTATATACGTCAGGTTTTCCTTCAGAACCAATTGCAATAGTGCTCAAGAAATCAACAAGATCTTTCACTCCATTAGCAGTTTTTGCTGCCAAAGGATGGTTCTCCAAATATTCTTTAACCACCTCAGAGCGCATTCTCTTACCATCAGGAGTTTTGCCCTCATAACACATAATAACGCCGCCATCCACAGCAGCTAATTGCTCAGTACTATCCGTCTCATTTACAAATTTATAACCTTTTGCTTTTTTGGGACCTTCCCAACTGTTATATTCTTCTTCTTTGGCTCCGACAAAACCATGAACCGGAATACAAATTCTTTCTTTATCAGTAGGAGTAATCTCATAAACATCTCCTTCAAGTTTTTTCAAAGCCTCTTCACGTGTAATCATCATACATCTCCTCAAAATATTGCATTAAAACGAACATCAAAAACCAATGTCAATTTTAGTTATATCACATTTTTGTCTATTTTTCAATAAAAATCGACATCTGCATTTTCAACGTAACGCTACAATACAAGAAAATCCTTAAAATATTATAAATATTTATATTTAGACTACAAATCTTACCTACGGTGATAATTCAAAAATATTTTTTACTATCCAACGCCTTATATACGCGTACTCTTCGAGCGCACATATGCAGGACCAACACTTGTGTTAAAGTCATTTAATACTCTGTCTTTATCTTTATCATTCTTAAAAATGTTGTCAATCATCTCAAATATATTTGGGTCTTGTATAACTTTCGCAGCCCTATAAGCAGCACTTTTTATCGACTCTTCATCATCAACAAAATACCATTTAACCAACTGCATTACCTTCCCTTGATTTTCTCTCAAAAACTTCAAGTCAAGATCTCTGACATTGGCGGGATCATCATCTCTGCATACAATATAGTTATGAAAATACCTTGGGGCACATTCCACTGCATTATTACTTTGGTCAAAATCTTCATTTGTTAAATTTTTGTTCACAAGCATAATAACTTTATTATTTCTTTTTAGGGCTTCCACAATTTCATTTATCGCCACTTTTCTGCCGCCGGTACAAACGAGCACATTCGAAGCATTAGCCGTAGCCTCAAGATATGTTTGGTTATCAGGAAACAGATGAACAGGTGTCCTTAGAAACTTTCTCATATTTACATCTTTATTAAAAGCGCTCAAATCAGTGCCTTCCCAATATCGTTGGGTTGTAAAAAGAGCAACATTAGATGGGTTCAGACCACTTACTGATGTAGTCATTTCATATATTGATCCAGGATACAAAGTCGGTGGAGTAATATATCCGGTATTTTTTGATCCCAAATATTTATCTAAATGTTTCAAAAAACTCGACGTAACTTCTGAATACCCTTCCTGATCAAAAGAATAACCGGAAGTAGCAATCCTATACTTCTTTTTACCAATACCGCTTTTCTCCAAAATCTCGCTGACATCAGCTGTCTCATGGATAAACGTTTTACAATCGTCTTTACTATATTCTCTGTTCTTAAAACTTGCGGTAAAGTCTCTTATTCTTTCTTTCAAAGAAGATCTAGCATCTGTCTCATTGCCTTGAGAAGAATCAACCAAGCGCCTCAATCGTCCTAACTTTAATTGAAGTCTATTTCCGTCCATTTCAATTCTCCTCAATTCTTCCAATAGTTATACACATTATAACACATACACAAAATAATGTCAAATTTGTTTCAAATTGAACCTAATTTCCCTTACAAGACATTTCAAGTGAATTTTTAAAACACGTATAAAGGACTTTCTAACCTACACTGATGGGGTACGCTAAGAATTAACCGCCGCCCTCCCGTCTCGCTTTCGTTTGTAATCGAATCTCTCTCTTCGGAGGTTTGAACCCTAATCCCATAATTCAGATACAAAGAAACCGCCATAAAGGCGGCTTTTTTGTTTGGTCGGGACGAGAGGATTACTTCGTTCACTTCGGCAATCGGCAAAGCCGACCGGCGTTTTCTCATCCGCCTTTGCCTTGTAGTCGAACCTCCTTTTTCGGAGGTTCGAACCCAACTCCACAATCCAATAAAAAAAGGCACTACAAGGGTACCTTTTTTTATTGGTCGGGACGAGAGGATTCGAACCTCCGACTTCTTGCACCCCATGCAAGCGCTCTACCAGGCTGAACTACGTCCCGTTTGTCAGACTCTATATATCCGACTCTGAAATTATGCAAGCATTTTTTTTGATTCGCCTGCTAAAACATCTTTTAAATTATTTTTTAAATCCAATAATTCGTCTTTAAGCTTCGTGAGCTCTTCAACTTGTTTCGTATCAAGTTTTTGAGGGGCAGGGTGCTCGTGCGCTTCAGCATCGGCAGGCAAAACAGGCTCGAAAA
>JAGCFG010000015.1 GCA_017650255.1 Alphaproteobacteria bacterium
AAATCTTTTACTGACGCTGTCCGCTTTGGAAAATTTAAAGGCGCCACCGGCAAAAAACTGACAAATATCGTCAACATCGGCATAGGCGGCTCGGACCTCGGGCCTTTTATGGCCGTTTCTGCCCTAAAAGAATATTGCGCCAAAGATATGAATTGCTACTTTATCTCCAACATTGACGGATCTGCCTGCGAAGAGGTTCTTTCCTCCCTAGACCCCGAAACGACATTATTTGTTATTGTTTCAAAAACATTCACCACCATAGAAACTTTAACCAATGCCCAAACTTGCCGCAAATGGCTGACCGATGCCCTTGGCGAAAAAGCGGTTGCCAACCACTTTGTTGCTGTTTCTACCAATGCCGCAGAGGTTTCAAAATTCGGCATAGACACCAAAAATATGTTTGAATTTTGGGATTTTGTTGGCGGAAGATACTCAATGTGGTCTGCAGTCGGGCTTTCCATTGCCCTAATGACAGGCATGGAAAATTTTGAAAAAATGCTCGAAGGCGCCAACGCTATGGACATCCACTTCAAAACCACCGATTTTGCCCACAACATACCGGTAATTTTGGCTCTTTTGGGTGTGTGGTACAACAACTTTTTCGGCTTCAAAACCCACGCAGTAATACCCTATGATCAAGACCTGCGCTTTTTGCCCAAATATCTCCAACAGCTTGATATGGAAAGCAACGGCAAATCCGTAAACTTCAGCGGCAAACAGGTATCATATTCCACGGGACAAATCATCTTTGGCGGTGCCGGCACAGATGTTCAGCACTCTTTCTTCCAACTCATACACCAAGGCACGCAAATTGTTCCGATAGACTTTATTGTTCCGGCAATCTCTCACAACGAAATTGCTCCCCATCACCAAATTTTGCTGGCAAATGCCTTGGCACAGAGCGAGGCCTTGATGTGTGGCAAAACTTTGAAAGAGGCAGCAGAAGAGCTTGCCACATCTGGCAAAACCAAAGAAGAAATTGCCAAACTCAAAATCTATAAAGCTTTCAAAGGCAACCGCCCGAGCAACACCATAGTTATCAAACAGCTCACCCCATACACTTTGGGAATGTTGGTAGCCATGTACGAACACAAAGTCTTTGTTCAGGGGGTTATCTGGGGAATTAACTCTTTTGACCAAATGGGTGTTGAACTTGGCAAAAAACTTGCTCTCCGCATATTGCCTGAACTCACCGGAAAAATCTATAACGAACACGACAGCTCAACCTTAAACCTTATCAAACTAATAAAAAAAATAAGAAAGTAACCTAAAATGCCAATCAGAATTTTGCCCGATAACCTAATTAATCAAATCGCCGCCGGAGAGGTGATAGAGCGACCGGCTTCTGCCGTCAAAGAGCTGGTAGAAAACGCCATAGATGCCGGTGCAACCTCAATAGAAATAACCCTCAACGACGGTGGCAAAAGTCTGATTGTTGTCAGCGACAACGGCAAAGGAATGAGCAAAGAAGACTTGGCTTTGTCCATCGAGCGACACGCAACTTCAAAATTGCCTGATAACGACTTGTTTAATATCAATTTTTTAGGTTTTCGAGGTGAGGCTTTGCCCTCTATTGCTTCTGTTTCAAAACTGACAATCACCTCTCGCCGCAAAGACGACGATTCTGCTTGGAAAATCAGTGTTGCCGGCGGAGACGTAACACCTGTTGCTCCCGTTGCCGCCAACTGCGGAACAAAGGTAGAAGTTCGCGACCTGTTTTATGCCACTCCCGCAAGGCTCAAGTTTTTGAAAACCGGCGCCGGCGAAACCGCCCATTGTGTCGAAATTCTCAACCACATAGCTCTTGCAAACCCTCACATATCTTTTTATCTCTACGATGACAAGAAAAAACGCATAAGCTTCAACGCCGGTAGCGAAGACCTTGCAAAAGCGCGGTTAGAGCGCATCAACGAGATTATGGGCGAAGACTTTGCAAGCAATTCCATTGCCATAAACTCCAGCCGCGATGGAATATCTGTCAGCGGTTTTATCAGCTTGCCGACTTTCAACAAAGCCAACTCCTTGTCGCAATTTATGTTTGTGAACAACCGTCCTGTCCGCGACAAAACCTTGCTCGGCGCGCTCAAAGCCGCCTATCAGGGGGTGTTGGAAATCGGGCGCTATCCTGTTTGCGCTCTGTTTTTTGAGGTTGACCCTCAGCTTGTTGATGTCAATGTCCACCCCACAAAAGCCGAAGTCCGCTTTTTTGACGGCAACTCAATCCGCGGGCTTCTGATAAGCACAATCCGCAATGCTTTGGCCAAAGGCTCGGCACAAACCGCCCAAACCGACGAACTTGTGCAAATGCTGAACAATTCCGTATTCCAATCTCAGCAAACACCCAAACCAACCTTTTTCCGCGACAGTGCTTCGGTTTCCGCACCGATTATGCCGACCGACCATCTTTTCTCTCGTCCGCAGATCAGACATTCCTCCGGATCCTCCGGCAGAAGACTTTCTCCTTCTCCCATCGACATAATGCCGCAGTTTTCTAACAACATTTCCGTCCGCGCGGAAGAATCTGCCGTCGACACAGAACAAAACACCGGCATTTTGGGCGCAGCAAAGGCACAAATTCACAACACCTACATTGTTTCCCAAACCGAAGACAGCCTGATTATTGTTGATCAACATGCCGCGCATGAGCGCATTGTGATGGAAAAATTCAAAGAACTAATGGCAAAAAAAGAAAAAGCCCCGACACAAATGTTGCTTATCCCCGAGGTTGTAGACCTCAGCCTCTCTGAAAAATCCGCCATTATGGAAAACGCAAAACAACTTTCCGAATTCGGCTTAATAATCGAAGAGTTCGGCGCTCAGGGCATAATTATCAGAGAAGTTCCGGCATTGATTGCCAATTGTGATGTCAAAAGCCTTATACACGATTTGTCCGAACAAATCAGCGAATGGGGCAAAGACTTTGCTTTGGAGGAAAAAATCAACTCGTTTTGCGCAACGATGGCTTGTCACGGTTCGGTCAGAGCAGGGCGAAGCCTCAACCTTGCCGAAATGAACAAGCTTTTGCGCGACATGGAAAGCACACCAAACTCCGGACAATGCAACCACGGCCGCCCGACCTATGTTGAGCTGAAAATTAAAGACATCGATAAGCTCTTCCACCGCTAATTTATTGATTGTCATCACGAGGCGATTTATCGCCGTGGTGATCTCGGCCTTATTTTTAAAAAACTTGACATTTACCGCCAAACTGCTATGAAAAAACTCACGAATTTTATTATTAACCAAATTATATCAATATGGATAAAAAAGAATTATTATTGGAAAGAATTGAGGATGGAGATGACCTCAATTGTAGCGAGGAGTTGGAAATTTTTGAACTTTCGCCTGAAGAAGCTGAAAATCTTCTATTAAAGTATGTCTGCAATCATCCTCTCTATCCTAAAGCACAAATCAAGATGCTGTCACTTCCGTTAAAAATAGCAAAAAAAGTTCTGATAAAATATCTTGAAAATCATTGGCTTTCTGATGAAGCTCAACTCAAAATATTTGAGTTGTCACCAGAAGCTGCAAAAGAACTTTTGCTCGAATACGCAACAAAAAGTGAGTATCTTTGCAACGACGCATGTCTCAAAATTTTTGACTTTACACCAGAGATCGCTAAAGAAATTCTACTCGAATACATCAAGGAAAACTGTCTTTGTGATGATGCTGAATTGAAAATCTTTGACCTTCCCAGAGATATTGCCAAAGAAGTCTTGCTTAAATACGTTGATAGCTATTATCTATGCGATGATGCGCAATTAAAAATTTTCGACCTGCCAGAAAAAGATGCCAAAGAAGTTTTGTCCTCATACATTGAAAAGTGGAATTTATCACAAAAAGCAAAACAAAAAGCCACTTCACTCGGCTGGATGTGAACACTCAAAGCGATTGATACTCCATGTATCAGTCGCTTTTTTATATTATGGAAACTTATTAATATTTTTTCTTGACATTAAAAATTATATTTTGTAAAACCTTCTCATCAATGGCGAAAGTAGCTCAGTTGGTTAGAGTGTCGGTTTGTGGTACCGAATGTCGTGAGTTCGAGTCTCATCTTTCGCCCCAGATAAAAACCGTCCTCGTGGCGGTTTTTTTGTTTTTGCTTGGGGATTTTATATATTTTCGCATTTGCTTTTCAACAAACAGAATATATACTCTACGCAAAATTCTATGGAGTAAAAAACTAGTATGATTCTCGGTGTTTTGTTACCGCTGCCGTTTGACGAACCGTTTGACTATTCCTGCGACGAAAACTTGCCGCTGGGCACAATTGTCTGCGTTCCTTGGGGCAAAACCCAAATTACCGGTGTCGTCTGGTCACACACACCGTCTTCCGATTGTCCGCCGCAAAAAATCAAAAAAATCATCAAAACCTACAATTTTCCGCCGCTCTCCAAAGAAATAATCGAGCTCATCAAATTTGTGGCAAAATATAATAT
>JAGCFG010000016.1 GCA_017650255.1 Alphaproteobacteria bacterium
TATTGAATTTTTTGACAGTTTTGAGGGAAAAACAATGGAAAAAATATCATCAGCGAAATTAAAAGAAATTTTGTCTTGCGACTCGGAGGTTGTTGATACAGAGATAGAAAAAGTGATTACCGACAGCCGCAAAATTGAACAAGGGGCTTTGTTTGTGGCGATTGTCGGTGAAAAATTTGACGGACATAATTTTGTTGCGAAGGCTCTGGAAGACGGTTGTGCTTTGGCGATTGTTGACCATAGAATAGAAAATGCACCGGCGAATCGGCAGTTGGTAGTGAAAGATACTTTGGAGGCTTATGGCAGATTGGGAGCCTATAATCGCAAAAATTTTAAGGGAAAAGTTATCGGCTTGACCGGAAGTGCCGGAAAAACCACCACCAAAGAAGAAATTAAATATATGCTTTCGGCTTTTGGAAAAGTTTATGCAACAGGTGGCAATCATAACAACCATGTCGGTGTGCCGCAAACTTTACTAGAGATAGATATGAGTGCAGATTATGCGGTTGTGGAAATGGGAATGAGCTCTAAGGGTGAAATTTCTAGGTTAACGTCTTGGGTAAAACCGGATATTGCGCTTGTTACCAATGTTTATCCGATGCATATTGAATTTTTTGACAGTTTTGAGGGAATTGCCGAGGCAAAAGCTGAGATTTTTGAAAGTTTGCCTGCAAATGGTACGGCGATTATCAATGAAGATACAAATTTTGCTGATATATTAGAAAAAAGAGCACGAGAACGTGTGAAAAAAGTGTTGCTCTTTGGAAAAAATAATCATTTCGGTGGTAAATTGGAGTTGCAAGAGGACGGAGAAATTCAGCGCTATAATGCTTGGGCGGCTTTGAAAGTTGCCGAGGCTTTGGGACTTGATTGCCAAAAGGCCGCAGATGTGTTGAGAGATTTCGGTGCGCTTGACGGCAGAGGTAAAAAACATTTGCTCTCATTGCCAATGGGGGGAAAATATACTTTGATTGATGACAGTTATTCCGGTCAGCCGGAGGCAATGAGAATTGCTATAAAGGCTTTGGCAAAGATGGAATGTTCGGGGAGAAAAATTGCAGTTTTGGGCAAAATGGCCGAGTTGGGTGATTTTTCAAAACAAGAGCATATTGAAGTCGGCAAGGTTTTGGCAGATACTGATATTGATGTTGTTGTCGGGGTAAAGCCGGAGACAAAAGATATTTTGGCACAACTTCCTGAGCGCATGACACAATATTATTTTGACAACAAAGACGGTTTGGCGGAGTTTTTGAGAAATAAATTGTTGCAAAACGGCGATATTTTGCTTATAAAGGGGGCAAGGTATTCTTCGGAATTGTATAAAGTTACGGATGAACTGTTAAAAGGATTGTGATATGAAATGCCCTTTTTGCGGCTGTTTGGAAAGCCAAGTAAAAGATTCAAGACTCACAGAGGACAACACTTGCATTAGGCGCAGGCGCGAATGCCCAGAGTGCGGATCGCGTTTTACGACTTTTGAGCGTGTTATGCTGAGAGAATTGGTAGTGGTTAAGAAAAACGGCGAAAAGGTTAGTTTTGACAGAGAAAAGTTGCTGCGTTCAATACAGTTGGCGGTGCGCAAACGTCCGATTACGCCGGAAAGAGTTGAAAAAATTGTCAATTCCATTCAGCGCAAACTGGAGAGCTCGGGTGAGGCAGAAATTTCTTCTTCTACCATCGGAGAATATGCAATGGAGGCTTTAGCTAATTTGGATAGTGTGGCATATGTTAGGTTTGCTTCGGTTTATAAAGATTTTTGCGAGGCCAGCGATTTTGAGGAATTTGTGAATACTATTGATGAAATGGCAAAAAATAAAGGTAAAAAGGAATAGGATATGGCAAAGTATGTTTCGGAAAAAATAAGAAAAAAAAGCTCGGCAAGGTTGGCGGCGGTGCAAGCAACTTATATGGCGGCATATGGGCAGTTGCCGGTGGATGTGGTTGTGCAGGATTTTTTGTCGGGTAAAATCGGTGATTATCTTATTGAAGAAGATTCTCTCGGAACAGAAGAAAATGTGCCTGTCGAGCCGATGGATAAAGAATATTTTGAGCGCTTGATAAGAGGTGTGTTGGCTGACAAAGAAAATTTGGAAAAATCGCTGAATATGTTTTTGAGCGAGGGCAGAAGTTTGGAGAGTTGTGACGGAACTTTGCAAGCTTTGTTGTTGTGTGCAATGTATGAGATTGCCAATACCAGAGATTTGGATGTTAAAGTGATTATTCAGGAATATATCGATATGGCATATGCATTCTTTAGCAAAAATGAGCCAAAGATGGTTAATGCGCTGTTGGATCAAATTGCAAAACAGATAAGGTAAAAAAGATGGCAAAGCTGAAGATTTTTGAATATCCTCATCCGATTTTGAAACAAAAAGCCGAGCGAGTTGCAAAGGTTGATGATGATTTGCGCGGTTTTTTGGATGATATGTTAGAGACAATGTATGTTGCCGAGGGTGTCGGTTTGGCAGCGCCGCAGGTTGGGGTTTCTAAAAGAATTGTTGTGATAGATGTCAGCCATCCCGACGAGGGTGAAGAACGCGCGCCGATGTTTTTGGTCAATCCGGAGATTGTGTGGCATTCTGATGAGCAAAGTTGCCAATTTGAGGGATGTTTGTCGGTGCCAGAACAGAGGGCGGAGGTAAACCGCTATGTGCAAGTTAGGGTGCATTATCTGGATTATGACGGAAAAGAGCAGGAAATTTTGGCAGACGGATTGCTCGCGATTGCTTTGCAACACGAAATTGACCATTTGGACGGGATTTTGTATATTGACAGAATCAGCCGTTTGAAAAGACAAATGCTTTTGAAAAAGCTGCAGAAATTGCGCCAGGAAGAGGAAAAATAATGAAAATTGTCTTTATGGGAACACCTGATTTTGCTTTACAGGCTTTGAAGTCGCTGGCAAAAGAGCATGAAGTTGTTGCGGTTTATACCAAAGAGCCGAAAATTTCCGGTCGCGGTAATAAGATTACCAAAACACCAGTGCATTTGTGGGCCGAAGAGCAGGGGATTGAGGTAAGAACACCAAAGACTTTGCGCAATGATGAAGAGCAGAAAAATTTTGCGGAATTGAAAGCAGATATTGCAGTTGTGGCGGCGTATGGGTTGATTTTGTCAAAAGCTTTTTTGGAGGCTTATCCTTTTGGGTGCGTTAATATTCATGCATCATTGTTGCCAAGGTGGCGTGGGGCGGCGCCGATTCAGCGTGCGATTGAGGCGGGTGATAAAACAAGCGGTGTAACCATTATGAAAATGGCAGAAGGTTTGGATACAGGTGATATGCTGCTTAAAAAAGAGGTTGAGATTGCTCCCGATATGACCGGCGGAGAGTTACATGACAGGCTGGCTGATGCGGGTGCCGAATTAATTTTGAAGGTTTTGCGAGAGTGGAAAAATATTAAACCACAAGCTCAAGATGATGCTTTAAGTTGCTATGCAGGCAAAATTGAAAAAGCGGAAAGTCTGCTCGATTTTGAGCTTTCGGTAGAAGAGTTGAAAAGAAAAATTAGGGCTTTTAATCCTTATCCGGCGGTGTATTTTGAGCATAAGGGAGAGAGGTTTAAGATTTTGCGCGCGGTGATGTGTGCGGCAAAAAATCAGCAAGGCAGAATTTGGCGAGAGGAAAACAAGTTGTTTATCGGGGCCAAAAATGCGGCGCTGGAGATTGTGGAGATTCAGCGTCAGGGCAAACGGGGGATGTCGGTCGAAGAACTGCTCAGAGGATATGATTTTTGAGTGGAAATTTAGCTTAGTTTTATTTTCCTAAAAAAGGCAGATATAGGGGCTGACTTTGAAAACGCTTTGCGGTGAAAATTACTGGACAAAAATGAAAAGTTATGCTATCTTTGTTCGTATAGAAATATGGTATGAAAATATCTGCTGATTTGAGATAAGGA
>JAGCFG010000017.1 GCA_017650255.1 Alphaproteobacteria bacterium
ACATCGTTTAAAGTAACATAACCGCCTTTGGTCTTTTTATCAAAAAGAACCAAACCGCCAACTTTTTTCATCATCTTCGCAACTTCTTCAACATCAATCTCTTTTTCACACTCAACATTCACATATGCTGCGCTTCCTACAAAAGCCGGCACAATTGCACAATTTGCATGAACCTTTATATCATGTCCGACAATTTTCTTAACCTCAGCATTAATACACCACTCATATTTTGTTTCATCACCGATAAAGTCTTCAACTTGCGGAATAACATTAAAAGCAACCTGTTTTTCAAAAACTTTTTGATGTTCATACAAACTTTCGTTCATAAAAATCTTTCTTGTTTGCGCAAAAAGTTCATCCATTCCCTCTTGTCCATATATAGAAGTAGAATTATACGTCGAAACAATCAAACGCTTAATATCATATTCTTTATCAATCTGACACAACGGGAGCAATATTTGAGCAACCACCGCCGAAGGCACTGTTATCAACTTTAGTTCATTTTGTTTCAACAATTTATCATTCACACCCGACAAAATCATCGGCACATCAGTATCAGAAAAAAATACACCGCTGCAATCTATAACTTTTGCGCCTTTATCAATTGCCTTACGTACATATTGCTTGGAAAGCTCTTCTTCTGCCGCAAAAATTGCCAAATCCGTTTTCGAAAAATCGAACCCTTCCAAATTTGCAACATCAATATCATCTTCTTCACCGAAAGCAACCTGCGTTCCCATAGGAACAGAAATATCCAAAGCCACAATATCAGCCTTACTGTACCCACCTTCAGCAAGCATATCCAACAATTCTCGTCCTATATTGCCGTTAGCACCGATAATCGCTATTTTTTTCATACTTTACCTCTTCAAAATTCAATTTTATTCCAACTCGGCCAAACGCTGCGCCTGATCTTCGGCAACCAACGCATCTATAATCTCGCCCAAGGCATCACCAGAGACAACTTCTTCCAACTTATAAAGCGTCAAATTAATTCTGTGGTCGGTAACTCTTCCTTGCGGATAATTATAGGTTCTTATTCTCTCAGATCTGTCTCCGCTTCCCACCTGCAGCTTGCGCCTTTGCGAATATTCTGAATCGATAGAACTTTTCTGCTGATCATACAACTTTGCACGCAACTGACGCATTGCCTGTTCTTTGTTCTTAAACTGCGATCTTGCATCTTGACACTGAACAACCGTCCCTGTTGGAATATGTGTAATTCTGACCGCCGATTCTGTTTTGTTAATATGTTGTCCGCCGGCACCCGAAGCGCGATAAACATCAATTCTCAAATCTGCCGGATTTATCTCAAAATCAACCTCTTCAATTTCCGGTAAAACAGCAACAGTCGCCGCAGATGTATGTACTCTTCCTTGCGATTCAGTAACCGGAACACGCTGCACTCTGTGAGCACCGGACTCAAACTTCAACTTCAAAAACACATCTTTACCGGTAATGCTTGCCGAAGCTTCTTTATATCCTCCCAAACCATTTTCGTTTGCATCCAAAACTTCGAAAGTCCACCCCTGCAAAATGCTATATCGCCTGTACATCTCGAACAAAACCGCCGCAAAAAGCGCCGCCTCGTCACCTCCTGTTCCGGCCCGCACTTCCAGTATTGCATTTTTAGAATCTTCCGCATCTTTTGGCAAAAGCAAAACTTTTATCTCTTTCTCCAATTCTGGTAACTTTTCTTTCAGATCATAAAACTCCATCGAAGCCATTGCCTGCATTTCTTTATCAAGCGAATCATCATACATCATCGCTTCTGCATCTTTCATATTTTTCTCAGTCTTTTGATATGCATGAATAGCTTCTACAACCGGCTCAAGCTCAGCAAGCTCCTTGTTCATTTTTATCATTTCATCCGCGCTCAGCCCAGGGGCAGAAAGCAGCGAGGAAATCTCATCATATCGATTAACCACATTTGCTAAATTTTCTGCAAAACTCATTATTTCAATTCCTCTGCCAAACTATCAATATTCACAACCTTTTGCTGTCCATCTTTCAAATTTTTAATCACCACCTTACCCTGCGCAAACTCATCTGGACCCACAATGACCGCAGCTTTTGCCATCATTTTATCAGCTTTTATCATACGTTTTTTAATATTGCCGCTATAACCCTGTTCAACTCTAAAACCGGCCAAACGCAAATTTTGCGCAATTTTCAATGCTTCTTCATTCATATCATCGCTGACAGGCACAACCGCAACGGGGCTTTCTTTTTCCGGAATTTCCGGCAGCAACATTGCCAACCTTTCAACACCGCAGGCCCAACCGATACCTGCAACCGGACCTCCGCCCATCTGCTCTACCAAACCGTCATACCTGCCACCGGCCAAAACAGTTCCCTGAGCACCGAGCTTGTCGGTAACAAGTTCAAAAACTGTGTGCGAATAATAATCCAAACCTCTTACAAGACGATTATTAACCCTGTATTTAATTCCCAAAATATCAAGACCTTTCAACACTTTTGCAAAAAAGTCTTTAGAAACCTCGTTCAAACTGTCCGCATACAACGGAGCATTTTCAACAACAGCCTTATCACATTCTTCTTTAGAATCCAAAACTCTCAAGGGATTGCGTTCAAGCCTGTTTTTGCTGTCTTCCGAAAGTCTGTCATAGTTTTCACGCAAATAGGTTACCAATTTTTCTCTATACGCATCGCGGCTTTCAGCGTCTCCGAGTGAATTTAACTCAACCACAACCTGACCTTGCAAACCAAGTTTTTCCAAAAACTCATATGCCATGGCAATCAACTCAACATCTGCCTGCGGAGTCGCAGCGCCCAATAGCTCAACACCGAATTGTGTAAACTGTCTCTGTCGCCCCTTTTGCGGACGCTCATATCTGAACATCGGACCTTGATAATATATCTTCAACGGCAAATCCTGCTGCATACCATTAGAAACAAAAGCCCTGACAATACCGGCTGTACCTTCCGGACGCAAAGTCAGACTTTCCCCGCCCCTGTCCTCAAAACAATACATTTCTTTGGTAACAATATCACTTGTATCGCCCAAATTTCTGGCAAAAACCTCCGTAAACTCAAATATCGGAGTTTCCATTTCCTCAAAACCATATTTCTCAACAACCTGCTCCGCAATGCGAGCAACTCGTTTAGTTTTTCTCTTTGCTTCGCCATACAAATCATAAGTTCCGCGAACACTTTGCATCTTCGACATTTCTATTCCTTTTCAAAAACCTTTAAGGCAAAGCAATTATTTCAATTTCAAAGCCTTATCAACATCAATATTCGTCTTCTTATCCTTTTTTACCAATGGTGTCAACTTTCCGTCGACATAAACTTCAACGGTACTGTATTTTCCTGCAGATAAAATCAATCCTTTAACATTCGGCAATTTATAGGTTTCACCAGCTTTCAAAGTTTTACTCAAATAAACCTTGTTTTCATCTTTGACCTCAAGCCAGGTATCCTCTTTATTTATCTTGATTTCAATTCCCGAAGAAGTCTCTTCTTTTACAACCGCTTTTTCTGCCTGCTCTTTTGCCGGCTCTTTCTCTGTTTTTTTAGCAACTTCCTTAGCAGCCTCTTTTGGAGCATCTTTTGCCGGCTCCTTAACTTCAGCCTTTGCATCTGCACCTTGTGCTTCAGAAACTTTTTCCTCAGCATTTTCTTCTTGTTCCGCCTTCATTTTATCGACAGTTTGATAATACTCAACATCACCTTTATCAATCAACTCTTCTTGCGAAACAGGCTTATTTTCAACAACATCTTCCGAAACAGAGGTACATTTCCACAGCCAAGCCAAAATCACTATAGCCAAAAACCCAACCAAAACATAACTTCTGCGCGGCAATTTCGCTTCTGTTGCCGTTTCATCAGCTGAAACATTACGCACTGTTTGAGGTTTTACATCCAACTCTTCTCTAAAAAGCTGAGCAATTCTCACATTATTCAAACCCAAATATTTTGCATAAGAATCAACAAATCCAGCAGAATAAGGCATAGACGGCAAATTTCCATATTCTCCCTTCTCAATCGCTTCAAGATAATATCTGCGAATACACAATTTTTGAGAAATTTCAGAAAGATCGATATTTTTCTTTATCCTTTCTTTATACAAAATCGCACCAACTCTGTCAATTTCGACAGGTTGTACCTCTTCATTAAGATTAGTATCTTTTTCTTTTGTTTGATCCGTTTCAGAAATTTTCGCCATTGTCATACCTTTTCATTCAATAAGATTTTATAAAAAACTACACTTTGCCTTTTATCACAGCTTTTAATAAATTTCAATAGCATGATCATATGCATAAGCAATTAATTGCGAGCGCAAACTTGCACGTGTAGATTTCAACAAACTTTGCACATAATCGGCCACCTCTGCTACATTAATGCTTCTGACCATACTTTTCACCCTCGGAAATGAAGCTCCGTTACAAGACAAATTTTCATACCCCAACCCCAACAAAGCCAAAGCTTCAATCGGATTTGAGGCCATTTCGCCGCACACAGAACAATAGACATTATATTTTTTTGCCTTGTCGACAATATTTTTCATAACCTGTAAAAATGGCGCCGACAAAACATCGTATCTATCGAGCAACTTCGGATTTCCTCTATCACAAGCAAAAACAAATTGTGCCAAATCATTTGTTCCGACAGAAACAAAATCTGCCTTTGGTAAAATATTGTCCAACTCATACAAAACCGATGGAACTTCAATCATCAAGCCAATATTAATTTTCTTTGGATGCGGCTGACTATTTTTTTTCAATTTTTCCACCTCGAGCAACAAAGTTTCTTTTGCTGCCGTAAATTCGGCATAATTTGATATCATCGGAAACATAACATCAAGCTCTCTGTTTTTTGCCGCCATTAAAAACGCCTTAACCTGACTGCGCAATATGGCTCTTCTGTCAAGAGTAATCCTAATAGAACGCCAGCCGATTGCCGGATTACCTTCTCCCTTATAACTCCAGTATGGTAACAATTTATCGGAGCCGACATCAAGGGTCCTGAATATCACTTTTTTGTTGTCGCAAACATCAATCAAATTCTTATAATAAGCAAACTGAGCATCAACATTAGGCATATTATCCGAAGCCATAAAGGGAATTTCGGTTCTATACAGCCCTACCCCATCGCAATTTGTATTTTTTACATAGTCAAAATCAAGCGGCAACCCTACATTTATATACATACCGATTTTTCGTTTGTCCTTCGTTTGCGACGGCAGTTTTCTCAACTCTTCAAATTTTTTCTGCAGTCTTTCCTTCTCAGCAATTTTCTTATAAAAATTACTTTCCACCTCTGCCGAAGGGCTAAGATATATTATCCCTGCATTTCCATCAACAGCAATCTTTTGCCCATCTTGAATTTCGCTAAAAATATTTTTCACCTTGCTCAAAACAGGAATATTCAGAGCCTTTGCCACAATCGCGACATGCATTG
Source organism: Alphaproteobacteria bacterium (assembly GCA_017650255.1). Lineage (GTDB taxonomy): Bacteria > Pseudomonadota > Alphaproteobacteria > RF32 > CAG-239 > JAFUYI01. The sequence continues at coordinate 5,425 of JAGCFG010000017.1, forward strand.
TCGGAGTTCCGTCTTCTAGAACCAAGCCTTTAATTTTTTTATAATCATAATCCATCAGCTCGGCCGGTCCCATGGTTTGCGCCACCAATATAAAGTCTGTATCAGCTTTTTTCCCTTGCCTGTTTTGATTTCCGCTCAAATAAGACATCAATCTGTCGGAAACATCTCGCAAATCATGCAATCTCTCTTGTAAATATGCATCATTACTGGAAGAAAGCCTGTTCCACATATCTTCATAAACGCGTTCAACTGACGCTTCCGCTGACAATCCAGCTTCAATATTATTCACAATTTTTTGAAACCATCCCTTGTCTTTTGCAAACATTCTGTAAGTTTCCAAAATCTCGACATGTTCTCCGAGTCCCAACTTTGCCTCATTAAAGTTTTTCTCTAAATCAGCATTCATTTTCTCATGAGCATTTTTGAGACGCTTCAACTCAGCTGTTTTATCTTCAGCAAAAATATTTGTTATCATCTGTCGTCTGTTATGCAACAGCGCCGGCCCGATTCCGTATCCCTTATTAAGGCTAATCGCCTTAATCTTATCCTTAATCGAAACGCCCCTCAGTTTCTGCAACTGCTTTTTATATTCAACCACATCCAAACATTGCAAAACATCAGCCAAAGACATGGCAATTGTTTTCAAAAATTCTGCGTCATCGGGATTATATAATCTATCTTCTTTTCCAAAAATACCCAAAACACCGATTGCCCGATTCCATTGCACAATCGGCACACCTATAAAAGACTTGTATTTTCTCTGCTTCAAAGCTTCATCAAAAACATATTTTTCACACAAATCATCATCATTCAAAATCAAAGTTTGCTTTTCCAAAGCAACTTTACCGATGACACCATCACCTTCTCGAATTTGAGCATCAAAAAAATCTTCCACCCCGAACTTTGCCAAACATTCCAAATAATTCTCATCAACTTTAGCATAACACAACACAACATCAGCCGACATTTTTTCAGCTATAGATGTCGAAATTTCCGTCATTTTTTGTTTTGCGTTCACAGAGCTTTCGGATATCTGCCTGATCTTTTCCAAAATCTCCGAATTTTGTTTCTTTATCCGCATAAATTTTACCCAACCTAATCAATTTTGTATTGTGATTATATTTATATTATTTATATTTGATTTCATCAAGCTAAAATAATCTATAAGGAGTAAATAAATGGCTAACAATTATCACGCAGGAGACAAAGATACAAGGCCATGGGGAACATGGGAAGTATTAGCTTGCGGTGAAAATTTTTGCGTTAAAAAAATTGTCGTGAACCCACAATCAAAACTTTCTTTGCAACTTCATCACCATCGCTCGGAACATTGGATTATCACTAAAGGAACCGCCACCATAACATTGGGCGATTCTATCCTTGAAAAAAAACCTTTTGAACACGTTTTTATCCCCATCGAAACCAAACATCGTATATCAAACGAAAGCTCCTCTGCAGTAGAATTTATTGAGGTTCAAACCGGAGAAAAATTGGATGAAAACGACATTGTTCGGCTCGAAGATATCTATAATCGCGTCACGCAACAAAAATAGTTGACTTATAAAGCTCCATTTTATAATTTATAAAAAAACTTTTTAGGTGAGTATCATGAATTTTTTAGATTTAGGTCTGTCCGAAAAAACTGTTCAAGCCATTAACGAAAGCGGCATTGTAACACCTACAACCGTACAAACAGATGTAATTCCCGCCATTTTAGAAGGGAAAGATGTTTTTACCATAGCCCCTGGAGGTTGCGGCAAAACTATATCCTACGTCTTGCCCTTGGTTGATATCATCTGCCGCAAAAACAAAATGAACATTTTAATTATTACTTCCGATTCTGCAAAATCAGCAGTAATATCCGACACCTTTGCTCTCTTAAACCGCTTTCATGAAGAAACCGAAAGCGACAAAGAAGAAGACGAGTCCGATGTAATTATCGGTACTCCTGACTTGTTACTCGAGTTATATGCCGAAAAAAATATTGATTTGTCCCAAATAAATATCTTGGTTGTTGATGATATAAACCTAATTAAAAAGAACAAACAAATCAGCAATTTAGAAAAAATTTTAGAGCTTTTACCAGCCGAAAAACAAAATATTGTTTACACCAATCGCCGTTCGCGCGAAATGCAGGACATTTTAGATAAAATTCTAAAATCGCCGCAAGAAATTAAAGTAGATAAAGATAAAGAAGAAGACGCTATTAACGTTTCACAAAAAACATCTTCCAAATCAGCTCAGCCAAATCTTGACCCAGAAGCTCTTTCCTTGGATAAAAAATATAATACTTTCAAAGGCCATACCCCAAAATTTTTGCTTGAGCAGGCAGACTTGGCTCCAAACTGCGACTAAAGAAACACCTCAGAAGACTAACTCGTTAATTGTTGACAATACCAACGATTTAATTTAGTGTGCCTGACAATAATTTATTATTGTGTGCACTAAAAATTTTTATATTATGAAAAACTTTTTTGAAATTTTTAAAATTGAAGAAGAAAGAGCCTCAGCTCTTACATGGAGCGCTGCTACTATTGTAGGCATCAGCTTTTGTTTTGGGTGGAAATATGCCCTTGTCAGCCTGTTTTCCGTCTTTCTCACACACTCGCACAGCCTCAGGCTGTACCGCGAAGGGTGCTATGACAATGTAGTCGATGAGCACGAATACATAGACGGAGGGTTCCCGAAAGATGGATGGAAAAAACTGCAAAAAGGGCTGAAATCACTGAGCATATTTTTAGTAATTTTAGGCATTTTTCTAAGCATCATCTACACTCTACCCTCCATACAAAATGCCGACGTAAACATTTGTTTTGCAGGCACAGATTACTCCATTCCATACACCTTCCTAATTCCATTTATAATAGGTTTAATTCTGTTTTTCTCACTCATTTATAGAGCAACAAAAAAGGCGGTATAAAAACCGCCTTTTCTTTTTGTTTGCTTAAAAACAAATTATTTTCTTGCAGCATCAATTTTGGCTTGGATTTCGTTGGCAATAGGAGCAACGATTTCACCATTCATAATCAGTGAAGGAACTCCTGAAATTTGGATATTTCCAGCCAAAACATTGTTGTTTTCAAAAGCAGCATTAACTTTATCAGAGTTCATATCTGCTTTCATTTTTTCAACATCAACACCAACTTTTTCAGCCAACTCATCAACCAAAGCTACCGACAATGGTTTTTGAACAGTCATCAAAGCAGTGTGCAATTCAGAAAATTTGCCTTGCTCATTTGCTGCCAAAACAGCACGAGCAGCATATTCAGAGTGAGCAGAAACAAAAGCCAAAGGTCTGTACAATACCTTTACATCGCCGTTTTTAGCAATAACTTGGCTCAACTCTGGGAACAAACTGCGGCAATATCCGCAAGCATAGTCATAAAATTCTACCATAACGACCTTTGCAGACGGATTACCCTGCATCGGAGCATTATCAGCATTCAAAGCAGCTTCATTGTCTTTAACCAAAGCTCTTAACTGAGCCTCAGCAGCTTCTCTGGCTTTTTGTTCATAAGCCTGCAAAGCTTGAATAACATATTCAGGATGATCTTTCAAAACAGCCTCAACATTAACAGCCGCAGCTTCCGATTTGGTATTGCAAGGAGCATATACCTTAACCAAAGCAACCACTGACAATAACAAGGCGACCAAAGATAATAAAAGTGTTTTTTTCATAATAAATTCCTTACAATTGTAATTAACATTAACATTGTTCAATGTACTCAACTTTTCGCCACATTACAAGCATCAAAAAAAAATTTACACAAAAATCCAATATTTTTTTAACTTTTATAATATAAAATTCCGAGTAAAGGAGACCTTCAAATGTTCAAAATAAAAATATCACTATTTTCCAAAACCAAAGCATTAGAAGAGAAAATTGATGCATTTCACGACAAACTCATCGATTCTGCAAATCTATTTGACAAAGCAATCAAATCTTTTCTTTTTTCTGACAACCGCGAAGATCATGCTTCCATTACCAAGCAAAGCAAAAAAATAGAACATAATGCCGATGAATTAAGGCGTGAAATAGAAAACCAACTATATGCCCAAAATCTTTTGCCTAATCTTCAGGCTGACATTCTCCAACTTGTTGAAAGTCTTGATAAAATTAATAATCATATCGATGAAGTTATTTATAAATTTTATATCGAACAGCCGGAAATTCACGAAGATTTTAAACCCAAACTCAAAGAACTTGGGCAACAGGTTGCAAACTGTTGTGAAAATATGGCCATTGCCTCACGCGCATTTTTCAAAGACATTAGCATTGTGCGTGACTACACGCACAAAGTATATTTAATGGAACAAGAATCAGACCGTACATACAACGACCTGAAAAAAGCTATTTTCGCCTCAAAGTTATCTCTTGCCAATAAATTGCAACTTGATATCCTCATA
>JAGCFG010000018.1 GCA_017650255.1 Alphaproteobacteria bacterium
CCCATATTTTGGCGATGTATTCTTCACGCAAATCTATGTTGCCGGCAAAAAGGGCATGAAGGGTGACGGTGGTATCTTGATAGTAGTCATAGCGAATTTGGTCAAAGTTGAAAAATCCGCGGCGCGAGGGGATATCTTTTGCCCAATAGTCGGGGTTGCGTTTGAAAGACAAAAATTTGTTCGGAGAGAAATCTTCAAGAATATAGGGGCCGCTGCCGAGCGGAGGAGTCAAAGATGGTTTTGCAAAATCTTTATCTTTCCAGTCGGCGGCGGAATATATTTTTATTTGCGAGATGATGAGTGGCAATTCTTTGTTTTGGGAGTTTTCTTTGAACCAAAAACGGACGTGACGAGGAGCGATTTTTTCTACTTTTGCAACGTCGGAGTAGTATATTTTATAGAGGGGAGAACCTTTTTCAATAAGGCTGTTAAAGCTGAAAATGACATCATCTGCTAAAATCGGAGTGCCGTCTCTGAATTTTGCTCGTTCGTCAAGAAAAAAATCTATGTGGTCAGTTGCCAGTTCAAACGCATTTGCAACTAACGGATAGGCAACAGTGGGGTCATCTACGGGAACTATTGCCAAGGAATCGAGAGTTAAATCTGCTACTTGAGGAGCTGCGATGCCTTTGAATATGAATGGGTTAAAGTTGTCAAAAGTACCATAGGCAGGAAAAACAACTTTGCCTCCTTTTGGGGCGTTTTTGTCGGCATAATCAAATGATTGCCAATCTTTGTTATATTTGGCGGTTTCGTAGAGTGCTATGTGCGGAAGAATTTTTGCCGCGACATCAAAAGACAGCAAGTATAGCGACAGACATAACAGAAGTTTATTTTTCATCGGCAAAAATTTCTTTGGCGGTGTTGGACAGACTATTTAATTCTTCCCATTCTTTTTGCAGGCTCAAAATGCTGCGGTTCCCATTAGAGAGATATGATGATTGTGTATATGAATCCTGCTGCTGTGATGAAGCGGAAAAATTGTTGGAAGGAGCTTCTATTTTGGGTTCTGCTGGAGTATCATTGTGTGTTGCGCCAAAACTTCTTTCTAGTGCAAGCGACAGAGAATCGGGCAAGATTTTATCTTCCAATTCAGGTTCGGGAGATTTGTGAAACTTTTTCAATATTTTCTTTACCGGGTGAAAACCTGTTTTTACCCTTTCTTCCGGAGTGAAATTATTTTCGTTGTCGGCATAAGATGAGGTTGCCGAAAGAGAAGAATCGGAATCGGGATAAATATCTTGTTTTGCGGAAGATATGTCGCCTTGATTGTTAATGATGTTTGAAAACATTACAAAAACACGACCGAAAGCGCCGCTCTCGACTGTTTCTTGCAAGATGTTTTCTTCGTCATGTTTGGTAAGCAAATTCAGCAAACGAGTGTATCTGGCACAAAATTCTTTTAAGCTGCTTAGCAGCAAGGGTTGGTATTTTGCTTTTTCCTGCAGTTGGTTTTGAAAAACAAAACTGTTGTTTTGCAGGTCTGCAAATGCTTTGGCAAAGCCCCAGCGATTGCCAAGACCAACTGTTTTCCATGTATTATAAATGTCTTTTTCAGGCAAAAGTTCGTAGCGTTGGAGAATGTCGACCAAAATTTCGTTCATTTCGCTGATATAAAAATTTATTTGTTGCATGGCAACGCTGTGCTTTTGTTGCTCGGATGTTTGCAACAAAATACGGGCTATAGCTTCGGTATATTCTTGATTTTGCGATATTTGTGAAGACAAAATGGTAATTTGTTTATTAAGTCTTTTTTGGCTGTTGAAGTTGCGGAATTTTTCCCAGAAAAACCATATTACGAACAAAGGCGTAAAAACAACGAACATAGATATAGCCATGTCTACGAGGTTTAGTGTCTCAAAAGAATTGCCTGCAAGTTGGACACTGAGGTAGAAAAAAGAATATATCAGCCACAATATGCTGCTGAAAACGGCTGTGAAAAAGCTTAATGTCAGCAAAGAAATTCTCCTTTAATGTAAATTGTTGTTTTTAATGATAGTTATTTTCAAATATATTTCAATTAAATATTGAAGGATTTGCAACCATAAAACGGAATTTCAATTAACATATGAGAAAAATAATTGTCGTAATTTTGGATAAGTTGTGATATTGTGCTTTCAAAATTTTCTAACAACAAGAGAGTTTTATATGAATAAGGTTAAAGATCAGAGCCAAGACATTGAAAAAAAAATAGCAGAGCTGGAAGAAAAAATTAAAAATTTGACGGCTTTGGCTAAAAGTAATGATGTTGATATTGATAAAGAGTTGAATCGACTTCAGCAAAAGCTGGAAAGACAAGTCAAACTTTCGTATGCCAATTTGTCTCCATGGCAGAGAGTGCAGATTGCAAGGCACCCAGAACGCCCGCAATGTTTGGATTATATAAGGCAGATGATTGAGGATTTTGTGCCACTGTGTGGGGACAGAGTTTTTGCTGATGATTTGACAATGGTCGGCGGAATCGGAAAATATCATGGCATATCGGTTGTTGTTATTGGACAAGAAAAAGGTGTAGATTTGGAAACCAGAGTTAAATATAACTTTGGTATGGCGCGTCCGGAAGGGTATAGGAAGGCTCAAAGGCTGATGGATTTGGCGGACAAATTTAATATGCCGGTAATTTCTTTTGTTGATACGGACGGAGCGTATCCGGGAATAGAATCGGAGGCCAGAGGGCAGGCTGAGGCAATTGCTTCTTCTATTCAAAAATGTTTACAGCTTCATGTCCCGATGATTTCTATTGTTATCGGCATGGGTGGATCTGGCGGTGCTATAGCGATTGCTGCGGCAAATCGTGTTTTGATGTTGGAAAATTCAATTTATTCGGTTATTTCCCCAGAGGGGTGTGCTTCTATTTTGTGGCGCTCGGCTGACAAGGCAAAAGAGGCTGCTGAAGCGCTGCGTCTGACTGCTCAGGATTTGAAAAAGTTTGGTGTGATAGACGAGATTGTACCGGAACCAATAGGAGGAGCGCATCGTGATGCGGTATCGGCCATTGAGAAGGCTGATGAGATAATTTATCGTCATTTAACGGAACTGCTTTCTTTAGGACGTGATGAGTTGAAGAAACAAAGAAATGACAAGTTTTATGAGATGGGTAGAAACTTGGTTTTGGAAGGAATCGGAAAGTGATAAATTTGTCATTTGAAGAAATAAATTTTATGGTTGTTGCGGTTGCGTTAGCAGTTATTTTATTCATGTTGCTTTCAATTATTGTCAGAGAACGCGTCAGTGACAGAAATTTTGCACAATATCAGTCGGAAATGGCTGGAAGATTGGCGCAAATGTCCGAGTATAACAGTTTGGAGCAAAATAAAATTGCTCAAGCTATTGCTGAACAAAAGTTGTCATTGTTGAAAATTATTGATGAAAAATTGTTGCAGGTTTCGCAAAATGTGGGTGTGGGGTTGCAGCAGTCAACAGCAAAAACGAATGAGACACTTTTGGCGTTGAGAGAAAGGTTGGCAAAAATTGATGCGGCGCAGCAAAAAATTTCTTCTTTGTCAGAACAGGTTGTATCGTTGCAAGAAGTTTTATCAAATAAACAGGCAAGGGGTGCATTTGGCGAGATTCAGATGCAAGATTTGGTTAGCTCAATTTTACCCCCTTCGGCTTATGATTTTCAGGTTGTGCTTTCCAATCAAAAAAGGGCAGATTGCGTGCTGAAGTTGCCAAATCCTCCGGGGAAAATTGTTGTCGATTCAAAGTTTCCGCTGGAGAGTTACCAGGCTTTGCAAAATGCTTCTTCTGAGCATGAAAAACAAGAGGCAGAGCGCTTTTTTAGAAATTCTGTGGCAAAGCATATTAAAGATATTGCTGAAAAATATATTATCCCGGGTGAGACGGCCGAATCGGCATTGATGTTTTTGCCGGCAGAAAGTGTTTATGCAGAGTTGCATTCCAGATTTGTAGATGTTGTTGAGACCTCGTATAAGTCAAAAGTTTGGATTGTATCTCCGACAACGCTGATGGCAACTCTTAATACTGTAAGGGCGGTTTTGAAAGATGCAAAAATGCAGGAACAGGCTGGAGTTATTCAAAAAGAGGTGTCTTGTCTGGTTGAGGATATTGGTAGGCTGGATGAAAGGGTTGATAATCTTTCTAAGCATTTTGAACAGGCAAACAAAGATATTGCAGAGATTAAGACATCTTCTTCAAAAATTGTCAGAAGGATTGATAAGATTGAAGAGATTGAGTTTGCAGAGCCGGAGGTCGGCAAAATTATTCAGCAGAAAGATGCAATCTGAGATTTTGTTTTTTATCTATTGATTTTTTTGGTAAAAACTTTTAATTATAGTGTTATAACAACTTATTGAGAAGGAAAAGAAAGTGACTAAGTCTGAATTGATTGAAAAAATTGCGGCAAAAAATCCAAATTTGACTTTGAAGGATATTGCTAAAATTGTTGATGTGGTTTTTGACAGCATTATTGAGTCTATGGCAAACGGAGACCGTGTTGAATTTAGGGGGTTCGGTTCTTTTTGTGTGCATGAAAGAGAGAGAAGAACTGCAAAAAATCCGCGTACCGGTGAAAAGCTTTTGGTAGATGCCCGTAAAATTCCTCATTTTAAGGCGGGAAAACAATTGTACGATATGCTAAACAAGTAATTATTTCAGGAGGAGGCTATGGGATTTTTCAGATTTTTATTTATTGTAGCGTTTGTTGTTGTGGTGGCTGTTTTTGCCTTTGTTAACAATGATTTGCTCAGTCTTGATCCGTGGCCTTTTAATGCAGAAGTTACAATTTCTCTGAGTGTGCTAATCGTTGCTTTGGTTTTATGGGGATTTTTGTTCGGAAAGATAGATTCTTGGTTTGCTTATTCTCCATTGCGTTCGGAGTTGCGTGTTCAACGCAGACAGAACAAAAAACTTAATGCAGAACAGCAAAAGTTGGCCGAAAAGGTCGAGGGATTACGTGAGAATTTGGAAAATATGGGTAGTTCGGAAACATCTCAGCCGGTGCCAGAAAAGAAATCAAAATTTGCCGGTTTTAAGAGTAAGATATCTTCTATTTTTAAGCGTAAGCCGAAGCAAGAAGATTTTTGGTGCTTGTAAGTTTAGCGGGTATGTGTTATGAACTGGCTTTCGGATTTTGTAAGACCAAAAATTAAAAAAACTGCGCAGAAAGAGATTGCTGATGATTTGTGGTTGAAGTGCCCAAATTGCGGCAAGTTGTTGTTTAGCAAAGAACTCAAAAAAACTTGGTATGTTTGTCCAGAGTGTGATTATCATTTGCGCCTATATTTGGATAAGCGCCTTAAAATGATTTTTGACGGAGGAGTATATTCTTCGGTTACGTTGCCGGCTATACCTGATGATCCTTTGAAATTTAAGGATAGCAAGAAATATGTTGATAGGTTAAAGACATATAGAGAAGCAACCGGCAACAGAGATGCGATAAAGGTTGCAAGGGGCAGTATCGGTGGAGTTAAGTGTGTTGTAGCTGCGCTTGATTTTTCGTTCATGGGCGGTTCAATGGGGATGGCTGTCGGTGAAGGAATTGTTAAGGCCTCGGAAATTGCAATCAAACAAAAATGTCCGTTGATTACGGTAGCGAACTCTGGTGGTGCCAGAATGCAAGAGGGAATTTTATCTTTGATGCAGATGGCGAGGACTACTTCTGCTGTAAACAGAGTAAAGGAGGCAGGGGTGCCGTTTATATCTGTGATGACTGATCCTACAACAGGCGGTGTTTCGGCATCTTTTGCGATGTTGGGTGATATTAATATTGCTGAAAAAGGATGTTTGATAGGTTTTGCCGGTCCGAGGGTTATTGAACAAACTATACGTGAAAAACTTCCCGAAGGATTTCAAAGGGCGGAATATTTGCAAGAACACGGCATGGTGGATATTGTTGTTCACAGATCAGAGATGAAAAATACATTGTCTAATGTTTTGAATATTTTGACAGCGAAAAAGAGTTCTTTTGATGAGGACAAAAATTTTAAGAAGCATGGGTAATATGCTTTGGTAACGATTTGAAGGAGTGCAAGCAATGCTTAGCCTAAAACATGTTCCGATAAATTCTTTTGATGAGAATGTTGCTTATTTGAATAAAGATTGCTCAATTTACAAAATTGATAATATAAAATCGCTTACAAGGGTTGAAGTTCATGGTGGAGAAAAGCCGATTTATGCTTTTTTGCAAATTACGGATAGCAACAAAATTGTAAAACCGGGAGAATTGGGACTTAATTCTGAAGCTTTTGCAAAACTTGGTTTGCCGGAGGGA
>JAGCFG010000019.1 GCA_017650255.1 Alphaproteobacteria bacterium
ACCCACAAACTATTGCCAAACAAAATCGGAAAAACAACCGGCAGCACAAGTAACAACGTCATAACTACCAGCATCAACACAAAAATTTTCGCCGACGGCAAAAGAGTTCCGAAAATATTTTTTGTAAAAATAAGCGGTTTGCGACCAAAATAGAACCTGAAAAAAGCAAACCAAAATACATAATAGGCCGCCAGCCAAACAACAAAAAATCTGTCATGCCAAGCATCAAAAACCTTAAAACCGACCACAAAGAACAAAGCATTTAATATCGAGAAAAAGGTCATTTCTTTCCATTTTGTTGCACAATATGCAAACGATTCTCTAAACAATCTTCTAAGGCTAATTTTTGCGGCAATTACCATATTTTTTCTCCTAGTTCACCGTGTGGCTAATCGGATTAAACCGCAACAACATTGTTTTCCACATATCATATTTTTGCGGGTATTTCTGTGCCAAAATATTATACGGCTGACAAACAAAAACAGCTCTTTTTGCACTATCGGCAACAGCCGCAAAGTGCTTATCCCGATTATATCTTGCCTTGTCCAAAATATCCACAGAACGCACTGTTCCGTCTTTGTTAAGATATGCCCTAACCTCAATAATCATATCCTCAATTCCCATCGCTCCGGGATCAAGATTCCAACAAGCACGCAATCTTCCGGCAATAGCATCTGCTTCCGAAATCGACAAATCACTAAAATAAGAACCTCCAACTCCTCCGGCAATTCCCATATTATTCACTTGTGTTCCATGCTTTATTGTGGCATTAGCACTTTGCTCGCCGAGCTTTTTCTCCATATTGTCGACAGACGCCAACAAATCTTTTAATGGATTATCCAAAACCGGCTGGTTCTTTTGTTTCTTTGGTTCCTCTTTCTTCGGCTCCGGTTTTTTGGGCGGAGTAGGCTTTTTGGGCTGAGGCTTCGGAGTTGGTTTCTTCGGATCCGGCTTTTTATCTTCCTGTTCCGGCTTGCTTGGTTGAGGAGGAACTACAAAATCCTGTTTCGGCTCAACTGGTTGCTCATCTTCAATCGGCTCAGCGTCTTCCTTATCATCAGCATCATCAGGACTGACCTCTTGTGGTCTTTCATCGTCTTTAGATTTTTGTTCTTCTATTTTTTCTCTTGTTGCCGGAGAATCTTCATCAGCAAATTCCGCCTTTGTTGGCAAATTAGTCATCTCCGAAATCTTGACATCATTCAAATCAACAATAATCGGCACTTGATCAAGTGTCATATCCTTGTGTCTGAAAAACGGCAAATCCACCATTACCATCAAGATAACGATGCCATGCAATGCCAAAGATTTATATAAAGACGACTTTCTCAATTTCTGTTACTTCTTTTTCTCATCAGTTTGGTTAGGAGCCGGATCAGTTTTCAATCCAACCTTTTCAAAACCGGCATTCTTCAATAGCGCCATCAAACCCAAAACCCTGCCATAATGCGCTGCTGTATCACCGGATATAACAACGCTAATTTCAGGATTTGCCTCTCTTACTGCCGCAACTTTTGCCACAATTTCATCGGCCGGAATTTCTTCTTTTCCGATATAATAATATCCTTCTTCATCAACACTGATATTCAAAGTTGTCTCTTTACCGGTCAAATTTTTTCCACCGACTTTCGGCAAATCAATCGCAATTCCCGATGTCATAAGCGGTGCCGCCACCATAAACACCACCAACAAAACCATCATAACATCCATCAAATTGGTGATATTAACATCAGAATTACGCCTGTTGCGACGCATTGAACGAAAGTTTTTTTCCATGATTTTCGGCATTATTCACCTGCCATTTCGGCCCTTATGGCTGTATCATCAATTTCGCGCGACAAAATGCTCGAAAACTCTGTTGCAAAGTTTTCCAATCTGTTGGCATAGCGGTCAATATCCGAAGATATTTTGTTATAAGCAACCACAGCCGGAATTGCCGCAATCAAACCGAAAGCCGTTGTAAACAAAGCCTCAGCAATACCGGGAGCAATTGCCGCCAAAGAGTTGCTTTGGGTTGCCGCAATAGCATTAAAGCTGTTGATAATTCCCCAAACAGTACCAAACAATCCGACCAATGGCGCAACCGAACCGGTAGATGCCAAAAAGCCCATTCTTGTATCCAAACCGTCAACCTCTTTATCCATAGAAACCGCCATGGCTTTTTCGATACGTTGTTGCAAAGAAACACCTCGCAAGCCTCTGTCTGTTTTCGACTTCATAATATTTGTGCGCTTCCACTCACGCATTGCTGCAACAAACATTGCCGACATCGGGTCAGCAGGCTTGTTGCCAATGCTCTCATAAAGCTTGTCAAGCGAGCCACCAGACCAAAATTTAGACTCAAAACTGCGCGAACGTTGTTTTACTTCACGCAAGGTAGCAATTTTATCAATAATAATCGCCCACGACCAAACCGATGCCAAAAGTAAACCTATCATAACCACTTTTGTAACCGTATCCGAGCTCCAAACCATGCTCCACATAGAAAGAGAGCTGCCGTTTGCGACTTCTGCTAAAGTTTGTGTATCCATTTCTACCTCATAAATTACACTAAAACGATATTTTGGCACAAGATACAACAAAAACATAAATAATCAATTAATTTTCACACAAATTCATAACTATTTTTAAACCACAAAAAATGTCGGCTTTCTTCCAACAGAAAACCGACACATCAGAGCAAAAGACTATATTTTTTCTTTACTGAAACGCTCAAAAAGTTCTACCTGAGCCTTTTGGCAAAGAGGATGCAAATCAAGATAAGATTTGATAAGCTTAGGAGTACTGTGCTTGGCCAGTTCAACGGCCACTTCATCACAAAAAGCATGATACTTGGCATAGACCAAAATAGAATCAGATTTTCTCGACTTCACAAGCTCCATTTCTGCATCTCTGTCAAGCGAAAAGTCACGCACATAGCGTTTGAGAAGAGTAACATTTCCAAGCTTAATCAGCTTGATTTGCTCGGGCAAAGAAAGACTTTTCCCGTCCTTAATTTTTTGTTTTATCGTTTCCATACACAATGATATTTGGGTTAATAATAAAATTCAACGCTCCAATAAAATCACATTCACGCAATTTGTCAAGTTTTTCAATTTCGATACACAACAAATTTGCTCAACAAAAAATGTTATCATTTGCTTTTGGGGCAAAAAAACAAATAATTGTCATGCCTCCGAGGACAAAAGTCAGAGGTCAAGGCATCTACCGCTTTTATTTTAATAAGTCGAAGATCCCTTGATTTTTTGCTCACGCAAAAAAAGGGATGACAGGGGAATTTAAATAAACGTCATTACAAGCGCAACACAGCGCTCCATCCTTCCCAAAAAACACAAAAAAAGGAAGGTCTTTAACCTTCCTGAATTTGCTCACTTTTCAAACAATCGGATAGCGCTTATGATAAAGTTGAACAAGCTCCGGTTTTCCCAACTTTACAAGCTCCTTTTGTGCCTCAGTCCACAAAGTGTAGCGATTGATATACAACTCAATCAACGACACATTTCCAAGCTTGATAAACTCTGTTTCCGCTTTCTGTGCAAAAAAACTTTTGTTAATATTTCGGCTGATATACTGCCGAACAAGTTCCACATTGCCTGACTTTACCAGCTTCAACTGCTCCTTTTCGGTCAGCCTTATTCCGTCTTTAATTTTCTGTTTTATCTTTTCCATAATTTCGAATAATAATAAATTTCAATGGCTTAATAAAAACAAATTTCACCAACTTGTCAAGTTTTTTTCGGCCGCAAAAAACGCCGACTTTTCTTTTAACTGGAAAACATCGGCGTCGGTTTTTCATTTATCTTTCACAGATTCATATGCCATATAGGCTTCAGGGTTCATCTGGTAACGTTGACAATAAAGTTCTATCAACTCGACATCACACAATTTGACGAGTGCCATCTCAGCTTCAGGACAAAACTTGCAAGACATCAAATGACGTTTGATTAATTCTTTGTCGCCGGATTTTACCAGCTTCATTTGTTCTTTTTCAGACAACCGTTTTCTGGCTCTGATTTTTTCTTTAATTTCCTTCATAATGATATTAAATTAATGATGAATTTCGATACCTCATTGATAACAAATTTCCCCAATTTGTCAAGTTTTAAACAACAAAAAGGAAGGCTTTTAGCCCTCCTTAAATTTTCCACATTGCTTTGTGGTACTCTGCCAAATGTGAACCTTTCAGATTGGACAGTTCTAGCCTTGCCGCCTTTGAAAGCGGACAAATCTGGATATAGTCCTTAATCAGCTGAACATTTCCGAGTTTGACCAATTTTACTTCGGCATTCGGATGGAGAGAATTTTTCTCCATATACCATTTCAAAAGGTCATAATCACCGCATTGCAAAAACTTAGATTCAGCCACCGCGCTGGTAAAATAGAACTTGTTGAGATACCTTTTCACAAGGTCCAAATCCCCAAGTTCCAACAGCTTCAGCTGAGCTTTCGGATGCAAAGAATAAGAATATTCTCGCAAAAGCTCCTGATTTCCAAGCTCCAACATCGCAACCTCGGCAGCCGGACAGAAAGGCCACACCTTAACATACTCCAAAAGCATATCAAGATTGCCTGTCTTGAACATTTTCATTTGACCATCCTGTGACAACAAATGTTGTTTAATATACTGCCCGAACAACTCCATATCTCCGGACTGTACCAACTTAACTTCCTCCGCAGGCAAAAGCCGCTCAATCGGTTCGAATTTCTTTTCCATAAAATAATATATTAGTGCATAATAAAATTTTCCGCTCGCAAAAAAATCACAATTTTTATTTTTTGTCAAGTTTAAAGCCCTAAAAAAACGCCGATGCTCTCATATAAAGAACATCAGCGTCAAAATCTCACTCAGCCCTAGGAATTTTTTTCATTTTCTCCAACTCTTCTTGAGCCTCTGCGCCAAAATTATATCTGCACAGATAATGCTCAATCAGTTCATCATCTCCCCTTTTGACCAGCTCAATTTCCGCCGACCGCCAAAGCATATTCTCCCTGAAATAAATTTTCAACACTTCAGCACTGCCGTTCTTGGCCAGCTCAATCTCAGCCTCCTCACACAAAGGATACAGATGATTTTCCAGATAAAATTTTATCAGTTCCTCATTTCCAAGCTTCACAAATTCTTCCTCGGCAGTTTCACAGTCAAAAACGTCGACAGAAATAAATGCCCTAATCAAATCGACATTCTTCGTTTTGACGAGAGCAATTTGCGTATCGCTACACAAAAACCTGCGCCTATACATCATATAAAATTGCACAAGGTCAACATCACCACGCTCTACCAAAGCCACTTCGGCATCACAGCACAAGTTTTTTTTGCTCAAATACTCTCGAACCTGCTCTTCATCGCCGTATTTCACAAACTTAACTTGTTCCTTTTTACTTAAAGGAAGCATCTTTTGAACTTTTTTTAAAATTTTTTCCATACATAAATATTTTAATAATAATAAAATTTCCAGGCCGCCACAAAATCACATTTTCTGATTTTTGTCAAGTTTTAAACAACAAAAACCGCTCCGATAGAGGAACGGTCCTTGTTTTACTTCAAAATTTTTGAGATTACGCCGGTGGCAATTTTTCTCTTACCTTTGAAAATAGGGAAACTGGTGCCCTCTTCCATCACCAACGGACAAATCAATTCAATCGTCACATCGGCACTGTCTTTCGGCATCACCTTGTCAGCCCCGTCAGGCAACAAAATTTGCCCGGTAACTTTGACGGTATTAAAACCGAATTGCAGCAACGCTTTGTGGCATAACGGAATTCCGCCCTCTTTCTCGGCCAAAACAAGGCACTTTGCCTCAAATTTCGAGTGCGCAACCGCTGTTCCGGGGGTTGCCAGTACTTGCCCGGGAGTAATATCTTCTTTTTTCACTCCGCGGAGCTGAACACCGATATTATCACCGGCTTTTGCCTCATCAAGCAGCTGACGAAATTTTTCAATTTGGACGGCGACTGTTTTTTGGGTCTTATTAAATCCGACAATTTCCAGCTCGTCCCCCTTGCGAATAACACCGCTCACTACTCGACCGATAACAAAGGTGCCGCGGCCGGTAACATTGAAAACACTGTCAATCGGCATCAAAAATGCCTGTTTTTCTGAATTTTGTTCATTTTCCATAAAAAATAATTTTTAGTTCATAATAAAATTTTCAGACCGACACAAAACCATATTTTCCGATTTTTGTCAAGCAACAAAAAACGCCGACACTCATTACAAGTATCGACGTTAGCAGGTTTACAAATCACCGTCATCACCGGGACGAAAGAAACACTTCACATGGAGGTTGCGTTCCACCCCCCAGCGTTTTTCATAAGCGGCAATCAGCTTCTCGTTGCCGAGCTTCAGCAGCTCTTCTTCTGCCGGCGGAGAGAATCTGTATTTGTTAAAATAACATTTTATCCGCTCGATATCACCGGTTTCGACCAACTTTGCTTCAACTTCCATAAGAAAGTCATCGTGAGAAATATAAATCTTAAAAATTTCAACATTTTTAGACTTGATAACTCTTATCTGAGCAGCTTCATCAAAACCGTGATCTTTCAGATAAGCTTTAAGCATCTCAAGATTTGCCATTTTAACAAGTTCATTTTGGGCATCATAACCAATTGTAAAATACTTGTTATACCTGCCCACGTAGATTTTCAGCAACTCGACATTCTGCAAGCGCACAAGAGCCAATTCCCCTTTATCATCCAAAGTAGCATGAGAAAGATAGTTTTTCAAAAACTTGACATCAGCGGACTTAATAAGCTCTGCCACAGCTTCATCAGCATAAATATTCACAGCCGTAATCAGCTCCATATTACCTGTTTTGACAACCGCAACTTGCGCCTTTGTGCAAAGACCAAACTCATCATTATAGGCTTTAATAAACTCCAAATTGCCGGTTTTTACCAGCGCAATCTGGGCAGTTTCAGCCAATTCCAAAGACAAAGTCTTCTTGCTGATATATTGCCGCATAAGTTCCACATCACCGGTAGCAACCAGTTTTTTCTGCTCCTTTCTGCTGAGTGGAGCAATCATTTGAATTCTTTTTTTAATGTCCATAATATTAATAATTTTAAATTTATAATACTCATTTAGCCATCACAAAATCACATTTTCATATTTTTGTCAAGTTTTTTCAAATAGTGACAGGCACATAAAATAAACTTCATCACGCGGAGGACTGCAAGTCCTACGTAGTGATCCACGACAAATTACATATAACAGTCATCCCTCCAAAAACGTCAGTTTTTGGTCAAGGGATCTTCGACTTTTCTTTACACCTCGGACTTTTGCCCTCAAAGGCATGACAATCTGCAATTATCCTTTATCATATCACAAAAAAAGGAAGGCTATTGCCCTCCTTTCTTTTTTTCAAAAAGTGAAAGTTTCCACCATTTTGCTTCATAAACTTGCAACAACCTGTCATTTCCCCGCAACACAAGCTCTCTTTCAGCATTGTCCGGCAAAGGTCGCCGATTGATATAACATTCCACAATCTTGGCGTTGGCGATTTTAACAATCTCGGTCACATTGTCCGTGTAGAGATTGTTCCCCTGTCTTTGCATATACTTTTCAAACAAGCCGGCATCGCCGCGCTTTATCAACTCTCTTTCCAGCTTTTTGCCCAAAAGAAACCTGTTGAAATACAGCACCACCAACGCTGCCTCGCCTTGTTTGATAAGCATCTCTTGCGCGGCAGGAGAAAACTTGTGACCTTCGGAAATATACAGAGCAATCAGCTCTCCGTTCCCCGATTGCAAAAGCTTTATCTCGACTTCCTCCTCCAACCGATAATGAGCAACATTGCCGGAAACATAGTGTTTGAAACATGCCTGGTTTTCAGGCTTCAAGAGTTCAAATTCAGCCTCTTTGCAAAGACTGCAATTTTCCAAATACCTGTCAAACAGTTCCAAATCGCCTGATCTGACCAGTTCAATTTCTTCCTGCGCACACAACTTCTGTCCGCTTTCAATTTTTTCTCTATTCATAATACATATTTTAAATTAATAATAAATTTCAATAGCTTAACGCCGACATTTCCTTAATTTAAGAAATATCGGCGTCAATTTTTCTTACAACGGCAAAGACACATCCGGATGATTAGCAATATGCAGAGCAATCAAATCTCTATTTCCCAGATCGACAAGTTCTTCTCTTGCTTTTCTCTCAAGAGGACGTTTGATAATATATGCACTGATACCATCGGCATTGCCGCTTTTGACAAGCTCAATCACGGCGCTTTCTGCCAAAAGATGTCTGTCCATATAAAGCACTATCAACTCGGAATCACCGGACTTTACCAACTCAATTTCCGCATCTTCGCAAAAAGAATAGCGCTTGATATAAGGCTTAATCCACTCCGGCTTGCCCTGTTTGACAAGCTCAATTTCAGCATACTTGCTCATGGGATAATTTGCCGCATATATCTCAAACAACGACAAATTGCCAAGCTTTAAGAGTTCAACTTCTTTTCTCGGGGACAATGTTTGTCCGTCTTTAACTTTTTCTTCCAATTCCATAATAATATATTTTTTCTAATTACAACCATTGTCCGGCAAAATATCACGCAAATTGCTCTTGTCAAGTTTTTTCCTTGTCGTGTTCTGCTCTTTTCTTCTTTAAACCAAACAAAAAAGGAAGGTCATTTTTCAACCTTCCTTTATTCTCATCAAAGAGTTTGCCCTAAACAATCCGAAACTTGTCAGGCGCGACATAAGCCTCGGCAAGGCCATTCCCACGCGACGGCAACATCTTGACAATGTCGTCACAAAGCGGAAACTTCGTCCCCACCATACAGAAAAGGTCTTCCTTGCGACCGTGCTCGAGCAGATATTTCTGCGCTGCATGGCTCAAGGGATAGCGCTTGATATACGTCTGCAGCAAGCGGCTATCCTTGCGTTTGATAAGAAGCACCTCAGCATCTCCTGTGAAGGCACGCTTCTCAATGTAGGTATCAATCACCTCCGGACGGCAGTTGCCGACGAGAATTTTCTCTCCTTCGGGCGAAAGATTATAGGCACGAACATAGCGCGAGGCTTCGTGATAGTCAGCATTCTGCATAAATGTCAGCTCCGACTTCGGGTCCAGACGAGGTCCGGTATAAGGCACCTCTACTTGCTTAATAATTCTATGGCTTTTCATTTCTTGAATAATTTGGTGAACAATAATTTCTGATTCCTACCACCGGTCATACCCCTTTTTTGCATCAATGTCAACCTGCATTCTCAAGTATATCGACAAAAAAAGCTCCCGTTTATGGGAGCTTTTTGCAACTATTTTTTTATCTCATCCGGATCACGCAGAACATATCCTCTGCCCCAAACGGTTTCGATATAATTTTTTCCACCACTGGCTTTTTCCAGCTTTTTGCGCAATTTGCAGATAAAGACATCAATAATTTTGAGTTCCGGCTCATCAATACCGCCATACAAATGGTTCAAAAATTGGTCTTTGTTCAAAGTTGAGCCCTTGCGCAGCGACAACAACTCCATAATACCATATTCTTTTCCGGTCAAATGCAGATTCTCACCATTAACGCTGACCGTCTGCGTATCCAAATTAACCTCGACATCACCTGTTTTGATAACCGAGTTAGAATGCCCCTTAGAACGACGCACAATCGCTTGAATACGCGCCAACAGCTCCGCACGATCAAACGGCTTTGTAAGATAGTCATCGGCACCAAAACCAAGTCCCTTAACTTTTTTATCCGGCTCACTCAAACCAGACAAAATCAACACCGGAGTCTCAATTTTTGCCGAGCGCAAACGCTTCAAAACTTCATAACCGTTAATATCCGGCAGCATCAAATCCAATATTATAATGTCATAATCATAAAGTTTACCGATTTCCAAACCATCTTCACCAAGATCGGTAGTATCAATAATCATTCCTTCTTTTTTGAGCATTGTTTCGATACTTTGCGAAACAGCATAATCATCTTCTACCAATAAAACGCGCATCATTTTCTCCATAAAAAAATAGTTTTTATGCGCACATAATACACACGATTTTTA
>JAGCFG010000020.1 GCA_017650255.1 Alphaproteobacteria bacterium
GGCTAAATTATCGTCAAAGCTGGAACCAAAGATGATGTTGGCATCTTCATCAACTTCTTCTTTGATGCGATTTGCGGCTTCGTCAATTTCGAACAAAGTAATATCGTTACCGCCGGTAATATTGATTAATACGCCCTTGGCACCGCTCATATTGCTGTCATCTAGCAGAGGGTTAGACAAAGCTTGTTCAGCAGCGCGAATTGCGCGGTTTTCACCTTCGGCTTCGCCTGTTCCCATAATTGCTTTGCCTTTGTCTTGCATAATGCTTCTAATATCATTAAAGTCAAGGTTAATGAGTCCTGGCATCATCATTAAATCGGTAATTGAGCGAACTCCTGAGTACAAAACATTATCTGCTAAGATAAATGCATCAGCCAAAGTTGTATTTTTATCTGCGACTCTAAATAAGTTTTGGTTAGGAATAATAATTATACTGTCGACAGATGATATAAAATCTTCTACTGCTTTTTCGGCGATTTGTGAGCGTTTTTTGCCTTCAAATTCAAAAGGTTTTGTAATTACGCCAATGGTTAGAATGCCCTTTTGTTTGGCAATGCGTGCAACGATAGGGGCTGCGCCAGAGCCGGTGCCACCGCCCATGCCGGCGGTAATAAACACCATATTTGAGCCTTCTAATTCTTTTTCGATTTCGGCTTGGGCTTCTTCGGCAGCGGCGCGTCCGATTTCGGGACGGGCGCCGGCTCCAAGGCCGTGGGTCGTTTCTACACCAAGTTGAATTTTGCGTGTGCACTTAGAGTTTTCGAGGGCTTGTGCGTCGGTGTTTGCGACAATAAAGTCGATTCCCTCTAATTTTTTTTCTATCATATTATTGACGGCATTGCCACCGCCGCCACCAACGCCGATAACGGAGATGCGGGGTTTTAAGGTTATCATGTTTGTTTCTGGCACAGCTAATTTTATAGGCATAAATTTACTCCCGAAAATAAAGATCAATTTGTTTTTTTGTATGATAGTGTTAAAGTGTTTAAGGTTTGGTTACTAAAATTAAAAATTTTGCTTTAACCACGATAAAATTTTTCTAAAGCGTCCGTCGCCTTCGACATTGACCGGTTTGGAAACAACTTTGTTAGGTTTGCGCTCAGTATAGTTGAAGATGGAGAGCAATAAACCGATGACTGTTGAAAAAGCAGGGGATTGCAAAATCGGATAATTGGAGATGTCCAATATGTTGCCGATGTTGCGCGGATGTCCCAAGCGGACTTGTTTGTCCAAGATGTATGAAGCAACTTCTCTTATGCCCGAAAGCTGACTACCTCCGCCGGTCAAAACTATGCGATGAGAAGAGGAGTTGATGTCTTTTAAGCCGGATTCTTTTAATTTTTTGCCGACGAGTTCAAATGTTTCTTCGACACGCGGTGCGATAATATTTATCAATTCGGACTTTGGAATATATTTTATCATGCTGTCGTCTTCTTCGCCCATTGTATAGACATTGATTATCTCATTTTGATCCTGAGAGGTCAAAAATGCGCAGCCGTGCAGGTTTTTCAAGCGCTCTGCATGGGCAAAAGAGGTGGTTAAACCCCAAGCAATATCGTTGGTAACATTGTTGCTGCCGACACCAACAGAACTGAAATATACGGGATGTCCGTTTTTGAAACTGGCAATGCTTGTGGTGCCGCCACCAATGTCAATGACGGTAGCGCCGAGCTCTTTTTCGTCGTTGACAAGGCATGCAAGACCGGAAGCATAGGGAGAAAGGACCTTTTCGGCAATTTCAAGGTGAGAGTTGTCAAGTACGGTTCTGAGATTTCTGAACATAATTTCCGGAACTTTGCCGAGTAAGACGTTGACAGAAAGATTTTCGCCGTAAAGATTGCGCGGATCGTGAGTTTCTTCGCCAGAATCGAGATTGTAGCCAATGGGGAGACAATGTATGAGTTCGTTGTTTTCGACATTAATTTTATAAACGCCTTTTTCAATAACCTTGTTGATTTCTGTTTCGGTTATGGGTTTTGACTTGTTGAGGTTGATTGAGGCGGTTTTTATATCGCTTTTTATGCGGTCTCCGGAGATGTTGACAATGACCTGTTCGACCCTTTCGTTGGCCATTTGCTCGGCGGCTTCGACAGCGTCACATACGGAATAGGTCGCTTGTTTTATGTCGGTGATTATGCCGTTTTTGATTCCTTTTGAGGCATTGTAGCCATAGCCGGCAATAGAGATTTTTTGGTTGCGGCTGACTTTTGCAATGACACAACAAACTTTGGAAGAGCCGATATCTAGGGCTGCAATCAGGGTTTGTCGGTTAAAAGAATTCATTTTGTCGGCCTCCGGATTTTATAATTTTTGTTCTTTGTTTTGGTGCAATCCCTGATATTCTTTTTCGGACAATTTGCGGGGGGTGACCAAAATCTTATTGTCGAATCTTAAATCAATGATGGTTAATTTACGTTTAAGAAGTCCTCGAGTTTTGTTTAATTTTAATAATTTTTTCCATGCTTTGTCAAAATTGCGTGCGGGAAGTTTTATGGTGATGCCATCTTTTACGTCGTCTAAAATGATGTTCCAACGACGGTTTGAGATGAAGTTGGCGGCTTTTACACGACTGTATAATTCTTCGTCCTGTTGGATAACGGGAATTAATTTTGACAAGTGTTGAGGCGCTCCTTTGCCGATTATGACAAGCAGAGGAATGTTGGGAATTTTGTCGGTGTGGACAATGTTGCCGTTGATGTCAATGGGGTGAAGTTCTCCGTTGATTTGCCATATTGCTTTGATTTGGCGCTCGGTTATATTGATTTCGAGAATATTGGGGAAATATGAGCGTTTTATTGTGGCTTTTTCTATCCACGGAAGTTGTTCGAGTTCTGATTGCAAAACGTGTATATCGGGTGCAAAGATGTTGTCACCGTAGTGTAGGTTTATGACGTTGTGAATTTCTTTTAGAGGGGTTTTGTTGCGTCCGTTGACGATTATATCATCAATTTTAAATCCAAATTTACTGGTAGCTGAGATAAAATAGTCGGTGATGTTGGTCAGTTTCTGACTTACAAAATTGGTTTTTATGACGTATATGCCGAAGGCAACAAGGATAATAAAACCGATAAACAACAAGTTGCCGACAAAGCGATATGGCCAAAGTTTTGGCAAATAGATGCGCTGTTTGGCGGTGCTTTTTTCCGTAGGAATTTTATTTTGTTTTTTGAACCACATTTATTCCTACCCGTTTGATTTCCCATTCTAAAGTTACAAAAGTTTTTTGACGAACTTGGTTGATTATCATTTCGCCGAGAGTTTCTATGTCTTTTGCTGTTGCGTTGCCGGTGTTGATTAAAAAATTGCAGTGTTTATCGGAAACCCTTGCTCCACCGACAGAAAGTTGGTCGCACCCTGATTTTTTGATGAGTTCCCAAGCACGAAGGCCTTTGGGGTTCTTAAAAGTTGATCCGGCGGTTTTTTGGTTGTATGGTTGATGTTCCATACGATAAGCCTTTTGTTCTTCGAGTATTTTTTTGATGTTCTCTGGAGTA